>SHUQ01000028.1 GCA_009694585.1 Candidatus Nanopelagicales bacterium
TGGGATGTACTTCGCGGGGCCGAGTTACCCACTGGTGAAATCCTCGTCGCCGACTGGCGCGGAGACTGGATCGGTCTTGGGGTTGCAACCCTCATCGCGCAACGAGGTCATAAAGTGACGTTGGCGGTTCAAGGTTGGGCCGCAGGTCACGCACTTCAGCAATATGTCCGAAACGAGATGTTGGCGGACGCCATCAGACATAAAGTCTTTATCCGTACTGATTTACGTATCCGCGGCATCGCAGGCGACACGGTTTTATTAGGCCATACCCTGACAGGCACCGTAATAGAAATCCCTGAGGTGTCGGCCATCGTGCTGGCAACCGGCCACACCTCAAATGATTCGCTATTCGATGAACTCGTTGGCCGCGGAGCCAATGTGCACCTAATCGGCGATGCACTTGCCCCGCGAACGGCCGAGGAGGCCGTACTTGACGGACTTCGAGTCGCCGCGGAGTTTTAGCTAGGCGACATTAATACTGGGCCGGCGCCCAGATGTCTTAATTATTCTGGCTCGGTCCCTGGTCCATGTTTTGTGGGCGCGATCTGTCGCCTCACCAATGATCGAGACAATGCGGTCTAGCGTCTTCGCGTCTGAAACCAATGGGGGCGAGAGTTGAATAACAGGTTCACCGCGGTCATCTAATCTGCAAAGCAGCCCCAACTCGTCCATATGCCCCGATAGTTCACCACGCAGGAGCCACTTTGCCTCTGCTTCGTTAAACATCTCGCGGGTTTCACGATCCTTCACCAACTCGATTGCCCAGAAGAACCCAGCGCCACGGATATCACCCACCAGTGGATTGGCGCGAAGCTCCTGCAGCTTGCTTTCGAAGTGCCCCTCTAGGGCACGCACATTCTCGAAAACCTGCTCACGGTCATAAATATCCAAGACCTTTAGGGCGATGGCGGTTGAAAGTGGGTGCCCACTAAATGTGAGCCCATGCATGTAGGTGAGCGCACCGGAGGCAAAAGGCTCCGCTACCCGATCATTCAACAAGACCCCACCAAGTGGTGCGTGGCCGGCAGTTGCACCTTTGGCAAAAGTAATGATGTCGGGTCGAGCATCAAATCGCATCGACCCAAACCACTCACCTACGCGGCCAAATGCGCTGATGGTTTCATCGGCCACCAGCAAGATGCCGTAGCGATCACACAACTCACGCAGCCCGGCCCAATAGCCAGCAGGTGGGACGAAGGCACCACCAGAGTTTTGGATCGGCTCGGCGATCAGCATCGCGACTTCGTCAACACCTTCACGAATTATCGTTCGGTGGATTTCGTCTAGTAGTGACCTCGTAAATGCCGCTTCATCGCCACCATCAGCATGTCGATAAGCGTTTGTATTGCTGACAAATGACACCGGGATCGGAAGTGGCAGGAATGGTTCACGACAATCATCGAGACCGGTAAAGCTCAACGCCCCGAGTGAAGTGCCGTGATAGGCAAGGTCGCGCGCAATGGCCTTATGTCGTTGCGGCTGCCCGTTGGCAAGGTGCCACTGACGAACTAGTTTCCAAGCGGCTTCAACTGCCTCGCCGCCACCGCTTGTTAAGAAAAGCCTGGTCATGCCAAGTGGCTCCGCTGCGTCGGTTAACCGTTCCGCCAGATGCACCGCGGCGGGGTGGGTCAGCGACCAGTTCGGCGAATACACCATTTCCGAAAGTTGCCGCTGGGCTGCCGCACCTACTTCAGCCCCATACCCATGGCCCAAGTTGGTGCAGAATAAGCCGGAGAGACCATCAAGATAGCGGCGTCCATTCGAATCGATCACTTCGAGGCCGTCGCCACGAACCATTATCGGGATGGGCCGGTCCTCGAAGTCGCTGAAATCAGTGAAATTCAATAACAGGTGTGCACGCGCCGAAACTTGGTCAGCGCTGGCGCCTAAGCGCTGCTTGGCGAACATCTCCCACACCCTTTTATCCTGAACGGTCGTTCAGCATAACCGCAGGATAGCATCCTGACTGACCATTCAGCAAGTGCCTTGGGTGCGCGTTTAGTTTTTCTTCTGGCCCCCCTTGGAACCGGTTACCGCACTTACCGGGGAAATCCCAAGTTCCAAGACCGCAGATTGCCACCACAACTCGGTGAATTTGCTCGGCGTCATGCCCGGCTCAGCCAAGGCCAACTGGATAGCAAGGCCATCCATCAAGGCGGCCAATCGCAATACCGAAGCTTTTGGATCGCTAGCTTCAAACACCCCGGCGGCCAAGCCTTCATCAACCACCTGGCGCAGTGCGCCCCGCCACCTAGTATCCAGAGATTCCCGAGCGGCGCGCGCATCATCATCGCGAATAGCACGCACCCATAGTTCAAGCCAAAGGCGCCAATCCCCCACCGCTGGGCCGTGCCCGGCCCCAAGCTCAGCTATATGACGCAGCCGCGGTACCGGGCCCACCACTTCGCTGAGATTACGGTCCAGCTCCTCGTAGAACTCATCCTCAAGCAGGGTTAGGCTTGCCGCAAACGCCCCCGCCAATGAACCGAAATGATAAAGAATCAAGCCCTGTGAAGTACCGGCCTCCACCGCAATGTCGGTGACCCGGGTCCCGGCAAACCCACGTGCACGCACGACGGCGATGGTGGCGCGCAGGATTCGTTCGCGCCGCTCCTCGGGCGCTTTTGCCGCCAAGGCCGCTTTTCCCATCTAGCTCCTTACCAATATTTGGCTTCAACTTGAAGAATCTCACCGGGTGAAGATTCTTGAACGGTCATTCAGTTAGGCTGCTATCGAAACTGCGCACCAGTGTAGGAGAGCGAACAAGATGTCTATTACCCCAGACCCGAGTGACCCAAGGCACCTTGCAGAGTTAAGTGAGCGCGCGGCAACATTCGTCAATGAAGTCCTGATCCCGCACGAAGTTCCCGCCGAACTCGCGGGCGGGCCGTTGCCGGTGGCAACGCAGCGTGAAATAGCGCAGCGGGCGCTCGAACTTGGTTTACATGGTGGGTTGCATGGGCACGAGCACGGTGGCAATAGTTGGACCACAACCGAGTGGTTTCTCGTCGAGGAGCAACTTGGTCGCTCCACCAATGGGGTCTCTTGGTACATCCCGAACGCCTACAACGTCTGGAAAGCCGGTTCACCAGAGCAGATCGAACGCTGGCTTAAGCCCGCACTTCGCGGTGAACTCCACGATGCCTATGCGGTAACCGAAGTTGATGCTGGCAGTGACCCCTCGGGAATAACAACAAAAGCGGTAAGGGTCGGCACCGGTAGGTGGTTACTTAACGGCGAGAAGTGGTTTGTGACTTTTGGTTCGGTCGCGAAAGTAATCGTCGTGATGGCGCTGGCAGATGATGGCGGTCAGTTGCTTCCTACCCTGTTCGCTGTTCCCGCTGATGTGCCCGGGGTTGAAATCATTGCTGACGTGCCTTTCACCCACAACTACCCCCACGGCCACCCCACCATGAAATTCACCGATGTGGAACTCACCGATGCCGACATCCTCGGGGGCTTGGGCAATGGCGACGATTTGCAGCGGCTTTGGTTCACCGAGGAAAGATTAGGTATCGCCGCACGCTGTGTTGGCGCGATGCAAAGGCTGATCGAAGAGTCAGTGGCATGGGCAGTTAACCGAGAACAAGGCGGTGCCAGGCTCATCGATCATCAAGGGGTGAGCTTCCCGCTGGCCGACAGCGCAGCTGATGCCGCAGCCGGACGCCTCCTAGGCTTGGAAGTCGCCCGGTTAGCTGATGTAGGCGCCGACCCGAAACTCGTCCATGGTAAAGCGTCAATGGCCAAACTCTTTTGCTCGGAGGCGGCTGGACGCTGCGCCGACCGCGCAGTGCAGATTTTCGGTGGCCGTGGATACATGCGTACCACTGCGGCCGAGCGATTCTGGCGCGAACTTAGAGTTGATCGAATCTGGGAGGGCACTTCTGAGATCCAGCGACTTGTGGTAGCCCGCTCACTAGAACGTCGCGGCGTTAAGTCAATGCTCACCTGATCGGCCTGGTCACCGACATGGATATTTCTCGGCTTGTTAACCCGCGCTCAATTGCTGTTGTTGGCGCAACTGAACGCCCGGGCTCGTATGCACACACCACCTTGCTAAACCTGATTCGCAATGGATATACCGGCACCGTCATTGGGGTGCATCCAACTCGGCAAGAAGTCTTGAGTTTTCGTTGTGTACCAAGCATCGGTGACCTAAGTGAGCCAGTCGATGTTGTTGTTATTGCGACTCCAGCAGACTCGGTACCCCGATACCTGTCAGAAGCAAGGCAACTTGGCTGCGGCGGGGCTGTTGTCTATGCCGCCGGGTTCGCTGAAATAGGTGATCACGGCGCGCAGGATGCCCTCGTGGCCGCCGCTGGTGATCTACCAGTAATAGGGCCCAATGGCAATGGCTACGTGTCAGTGCCCGCACGGGCCGCGGTTTGGGGAGATGCCGCGCGGCTCCCCGAAACTCCGGGGCCAATCGCACTAATCACCCAGAGCGGAAACATTGGTGTCGTGCTACTTGCACATCGCCAGGGTCTAGGACTGCATTCAATTTTCTCGGTTGGCAATTCGGCGGTTGTTGATGCCGCCGCACTCATCGATGCACTTGCCACCACCGGGGGTGTGCGGGTGATCGGCGCCTACCTAGAAAACGACGGTGACGGCGGCCGGCTCACTGCGGCTCTGGCTACTTGCGCAAGGAATGACGTACGCGTGGTAGTCCTGAAAGCAGGGCGAAGTGAGCGCGGATTGGCGGCCGGGGCGGCTCACACTGCAGCGGTTGCGGGTGATCAACGGGTCTTTGAGGCACTTATCCAAGAGGCCGGCGGGATCCTCGTTCGAGAGCCCGCAGAACTCATTGAAACTTCTCGGGCCTTGGCGATTGGTCGACGTGACGCACGCGGCGCTGCGGTCATCACCTGCTCTGGCGGTGACGCCACCCTCGCGGCTGACCTTGCCGATGATGCCGGCGCGAAACTTGCCGATTTCGGCACGCCGACTCTGCAGGCACTTGCCGGACTACTGCCAAAGACAGCTACCGCGACCAACCCACTTGACCACACCAATTTGGTCTGGGCCGACACCGAAGCCGTTGCCGCAATTTGCGAAACTATCGCGCGCGACCCGGCGGTTGGCCATCTGCTTTATGTACAAGACCTGCCACCTGGGCTCCCCGCCGCACCACGCGCCGAATGGGATGCCACCAGAGCCGGTGGCATTGCGGGAGGCGTGCGGGCACAGCTCCAGACCTTGCTGGTCAGCTCGATGCCCGGGCAAGAACCAGATGATGCGGTCGGTGGACTGTTATCGGCGCTGAAAGCGGTAGCCGCACTCCAACGGCCAGCGCCGGATCCAGCGCGTTTGCTGCAGATCGCTGAGTACGCCAACCGTGCAACAGCCAAACTAGGTACTCAGTACTTAGCCGAGCACTCCGCCAAGGAGTTCTTACGTGCCGCAGGCATCTCGGTGCCAAAATCACAGGTGGCGGCTAATTGTGCGGCTGCGGTATCGGCGGCGGTTGAAATTGGTTTTCCAGTTGCCGTGAAGGTGAGCGCGACAGGGCTCATCCACAAAAGTGACATCGGCGCCCTGGCTCTTAACTTGGCTACTGCTGATGAAGTTCATTACGCCAGTGAGCAATTGCTGGGCATTGCTGCGCTGCCAGAGAATCCCAAATTGCTGATTGAAGCCATGGTCGACCCCGGGGTCGAGATCTTCGTTGCCGCCCATCACCTGGGCATCGTGCCCTGCGTTGTCATTGGGATAGGCGGGATCTGGGCCGAGATGTTAAGTGACGTCGCCGTTATCCCACTCCCCGCTGATATTAATCGGGTAGTTCTTGAAATTGGCCATCTTCGAGGTGCAGCACTTCTTATCGGTGACCGCGGACAACAGGCCTACGCCATTGACCAACTGGCCCGACTCGTGGTCAGGGCCGCAAATCTTCTCATAGATGAGCATCTGACCATGATTGAACTAAATCCAGTGATAGTTGATGGCTCGACCGCAATGGCGGTCGACGCCGTCATTTGCAGATAGCAAATTGAGGTGTCGAGTGGACGCTAATTCGCCCATTGCCTATGCTTTCAGCATGCCAGTTAACAAATCCCACGCTCCCCTTGACTCCACCGCTTTGGCAAAGTCACTTGCGCCATTTGGTCAAAGTCGAATGCTCCCACCAGAGGCTTACACATCCGATGAGGTTTTCGCTTGGGAGAGCGCCAACTTCTTTGCTGGATGGCACTGCATTGGGCGTAGCGCGGACATAGCAGCTGCTGGCATGCAACGCGCCGACAAGGTCGGTGATACCACCGCGTTGCTGGTGCGCGGCGAGGATCTGGTGTTGCGTGCGTTTGCCAATGTTTGCCGACACCGCGGACACGAAATTCTCCCCTGCGGAGGTTCAACTACTGCACGAGCAATTACCTGCCCCTACCATTCGTGGTCATATCGGTTGGATGGAGATCTTTTCAACGCAGCCGCTTACCAAGGTGAATCGAATTTCGATGTATCCGAATTCCCACTCAGGGCACTTCCGGTGCAGGAGTGGCACGGGTGGATATTTCTAGACCCCTCAGGTGCTTCAGGTCCCCTCGAAATGCATCTATCCGGTTTAAGTGAGCGAATAGGCCCTTACCAGCCTGAGCGGCTAGTCGTGATGGCGACCCATGAGTACGTCATTGAAGCCAATTGGAAAATCGTCAACGAGAACTACCAAGAGTGCTATCACTGCACTTCAATCCATCCCGAACTTTGCCAAGTAAGCCCGCCTGAAAGTGGCGAGAATTGGGAGCCAACACTTGGCTCATGGGTGGGTGGGTGGCAAGAGCTCCGCGAGCACGCAACGACGATGTCACTTGATGGCCATAGTGACGGGGTGCCGATCCCAAACCTGTCACCGGCTGAACTCAGACGTATTGACTACATCGGGGTTTTCCCGAACTTATTGATAAGCCTGCACCCAGATTACCTAATGACGCACCGAGCCATCCCGTTGTCGCCTAGTCGCACCTGGGTTGAATGCTCATGGGCTTTCCCCCCTGAAGCAATCGCATCGCCAACATTTGACCCCGCTTATGCGGTTGACTTCTGGGATATCACAAATCGTGAAGATTGGAGTGCCTGCGAATCAGTGCAACGTGGGCTGGAATCTGGGTTTGCGAAAGCCGGGCCACTGTCCCCCGCTGAGGACGCCATCTATCAATTTGTGACCATGGTCGCCCGTGGCTACCTCGGACAACCGCTATCCCCCCTAAATGTAGCCACCCCGAATGCTGCGCAAACTCAGAAAGTGGACCATTGATAACTGCCCCGTTTATTAAAGCTGCTAATGAAGTAACAGACCTTGAGGACTGGGGGCCGCTAGCCGAAGCCACCGGCGCCCCGATGCAAACTTCCGGGCACACGATGTGGGCGGGTGAGAATAACTCCGAGGCCGGCGTCTGGGAGTGCACTGCAGGCCCGTCCTATTGGAGTCTTGAGCAAAACGAGTTTGTGCATATTTTATCCGGCAGCATGACCGTGACCCCAGATGAAGGTGACGCATTCTTTGCTGGTCCAGGAGTTACGTTTCTGGTACCAGTTGGCTGGAAAGGTACCTGGGATATTCACGAGAGCATCCGCAAACTTTATGTTCTGTTTTAGCCCACTGCATTAGCATCGGTTAGTGCGCCAGCCGGTACCAACCGCATTGCATTCGGGCGTAGATGCACCATAACTTTTTCACCACGGTGATGGTTGCCCGACAATTCACTAGGTTTGCGAACCACTAACTCCTGCCCGGACTCCAGCCGCACTACCACGTCTGACATGGCACCCAAATAAACGGTGCGTTCAACGGTGGCCGAAATCGCGACGGCGTCATCAGCGGTTGGATCTAGGTAAATACGTTCAGGCCTAATGACCAAAGTTCCCGGGCCCGGTGCCATGGTTGGCCCACCGGCTTCAAGTGTTACCGAGCCCAGGCGAAATGCCGTGCGGCCGGGTGCGCCGGCCCCAATTACCTCCACATTGACAACATTCGCGCTGCCGAGGAAGTCCGCGACATATGCGGTTTCTGGATTTTCGTACACATCAGCAGGTGAGCCGATCTGCTCAACCTTGCCGGCCGCCATTACGGCCATCCGATCACTCATGGTGAGTGCTTCCTCTTGATCATGGGTGACGTAAACGAACGTAATACCTACCGACTGCTGCAGGGACTTAAGTTCGACTTGCAAAGTTTTGCGGAGCTTGGCATCTAGCGCACCAAGTGGCTCATCGAGCAAAAGCACTTTGGGGCCGAGCACGATGGCACGGGCCAGTGCCACGCGCTGCTGTTGCCCGCCGGAGAGTTGACCCGGCTTGCGCTTGGCATATTGGCCCATGCGAACCATTTCAAGGGCCTCCGCCACCTTGCGCTTGACGCCGGCTTTATCTACCTGCTGATAGCGCAGCCCGAAGGCCACGTTGTCCGCGACGGACAAGAAGGGGAAGAGGGCATAGTTTTGGAAGACGGTGTTTACCGGGCGCTCGTGCGCTGCTGTTTGAACGACATCAACACCGTCAATGCGAATCTCTCCGCTAGTTGGCGTCTCGAAGCCCGCGATCATCCTCAAGGTGGTGGTCTTGCCGCAACCCGATGGCCCGAGGAGGCTGAAAAACTCCCCACCGGCGATATCGAGGTCGATCCCGCGCACCGCCTCGACCTCGCCGTAGCTTTTGGCTAGCTGCCGCACATTCACGCTGCCATCAGTCAACGAAACTCCCTCATTCGCAGTAGTGCTCGGTGCTAATCTTGGTGGCAGATAGTCCTTTGTGCGGCAGTTATGCTAATTCTCTTGCCAGAACCTAAACCATCGGTCAAGGTAGGCATCAGACACTCGACCGGCCCTACCCAAGGAGCAGCGATGACTGATCGGCCCCGCCCCCCGATCTCCAGGCGACGCCTACTGCAAGCCTCCGCGTTTGCCGTGCCCGGCGCCTGGGTTTTAAGTTCGTGCGCCCGCGCACAGCCCCTCGGTGCCCCCGCGCCCGCAGCTTCGACCGCCGGGGGCTCGGCGGCGGCTTCCTTGCCGCCATTGACCGAAATCCCAATAGCCTCACCGCAGAATCCGGTGAAGTGGCCGATCAACCCTGGCAATGAACCCATTGCGTCCGGGCTTGAACCGGAGATGAATGCCACCCTTCGTGTCTATAACTACCCCGACTACGTCTACAAACGTGTACTCAAGGACTTCCAAAAGGAGTACGCCGATTACAACGTCAAGGTCGAACTTTCGACCTTTAATGACCTGCCCGAGGCCCTGACCAAGATTCGCTCCGGCAGCGTCCCATTTGACGTTGGGTTCCTCACCTATAACTACATGGGCAAATTGGTTTACGGTGATCTAATTCGACCACTAAACCACGACTACATCCCGAACATCAATGATGTGTGGGAGGAGTTCCAGAACCCGTTCTACGACCAGGGCTGGCAATACACGGTGCCCTACACGATCTACACCACCGGTATCGGCTGGCGGCACGACCTCATCCCCGAGGACATTGGTGCTAGGCCCAACCCGTATGACGTGTTCTGGGATGCCAAGTATGCCGGCGCAATAGCCGTTCTTGACGATGACCGTGAAGTTATTGCCATGACCATTCTACGCAATGGCGGTACCGACGTAAACAGCGGTGACCCTGCGGTCCTGGGACAAACACGTGATTCGATGCTGGAGATGCTTTCGGTCAGCCGACCGCGAGTCACAATCACCGGCTACACAGATATTCCCGAGGGCACGATGTCGTTGTCGCAATGCTGGTCTGGCGACATGATCACCGGCCAGTACTACCTACCCGAAGGTGTCGATCCCGCATTGCTGCGCTACTGGAGTCCGCCGACGGGTAAGGGGGTAATCGGCAATGACTTCCTGTGCGTGCTCAAGGGCGGTGAGAACCCGGTCATGGCTCACCACTTCCTCAACTACATGTTGAAGAATGACGTAGCAATCAAGAATCTCAGCTTCGTGGGGTACCAACCGCCGCTGCGCTCCTTGACCCCTGAGACCATGGTGGCTGACGGCTATCTCCCAGCGAACCTCGCCGGAGCTATCGTCAAGCCGGAATGGTTCCAGGTGGGCTACCCGCTGTTGGAGCTCCCGGTGGCAGTGGAGGCCGAATACCAGGCAATTTGGCAGCAGTTCAAATCGGGAGCCTGAATTGCCCGACCGCACCTCGCGCTTTATCTGGCCGATCCTTGGCCTCCCCGGCATGGTGTGGATCGCGCTGTTCTTCTTGGTACCGCTCTACGTTGTCTTCTGCGTTACGTTCGGCACGGTCGACCCAATCTTCCGGTCACCCGTGCCAGCGTGGAACCCACTGGAGTGGCAGTTCGAGCAGGTGGTGGTGGTTTGGGATCGGCTCGTCGGTCCGAACAACTTCTATCTCCCACCGGTGCTGCGCACCCTGCTGTATGTCGTCGTGGCGGTCGTCGCATGCATGATCATCGCCTTCCCGGTGGCCTACTTCACCGCGCGGTACGCCGGCCGGCACCGCGCACTGATTCTCGCCCTCTTGGTGGCGCCATTTTGGATCTCGTACATGATGCGCATGCTGGCCTGGATTAACCTGCTGCAGCCCGACGGACTCGTCAATTCCATGATTACGCTCTGGGGCATCATTCCGCTGGAGGTCAATTGGCTAAGCGGCAACCCGTTCACCGTCGTCATGGGTTTGATCTATGGCTATGTTCCCTACATGCTCCTGCCGCTATTTGCGGCGCTGGACCGCATCAGCCCAAGTCTCATCGAAGCGGGACGCGATCTTGGTGCCAGCGGATTTGGACTCTTCCGCCGCGTGATCCTCCCGATGAGCGTACCCGGCGTTGTCGCTGGCACTTTGCTAATCGCACTGCCCATGATGGGTGACTACTTCACCAGTGACATGCTGTCCAAGTCGCCGAATACGTCGATGATCGGCAATCTCATCAACCTTTCTATCGCTACGCCGGGCCAGTCCGGGCAGGCTGGCGCCCTGCTTATTCTGGTTCTTCTCGTCTTGCTGGCGCCGATGATTTGGTACACCCGCAGCAACGCGAAGGCCGAGGTGCGCTCATGACAGTGTCACCAGCCCCGGCAGAGGCGCTGCTTGCGGAGGCGCAGGAGCCTCGTCGACAGCGCGCACCTAGCGGCATGTCCGGTGCGCGCGCACATGGGCTCGCCGCCATCACCGCGGTTTACCTGCTTTGGTCGCTCGTACCAGTCGCGGTTGTTGTGCTCTTCTCGTTCAATGCTGGGCGATCTAGGAGCACCTGGCAAGGGTTTTCGCTGCGCTGGTACACCTGGGATCCCGACGGCTCGGTAATAAATGACGAGTCAATTCGAAATGCCCTGACACACACCGTGCTGCTGGCCGTCATCGCCACCGCGATCACCGTCCCGTTAGGGGTGCTCTTTGCCCTGGCGCTGGATCGGTGGCGGGGACGATTGCCGGCCGGGGCTAATTTCCTGGCGCTCATCACTTTCGTAATCCCCGAGATTGCTTTGGCGATCGGCCTGCTCTTCATGGTGACCTACCTCGCGACACCCTTCGGATTGGGCACCACCGCACAGATCGTTGGTCTGGTGACCTTCCAGTTGGCCTATCCCATCGTTATCTGCCGGGCGCGACTCTTGACGATTAGCGCGCACTATGAGGAGGCCGCCCGTGATTTGGGTGCAACGGCTCTCGGGGCGGTGCGAAGGGTAATTCTGCCCATGCTGTTTCCAGCCATCCTCGTGAGCGCCATCTTGGTATTTGCAGATGTGCTCGATAACTTCGTCATCGTTCGCTATCTTTCCTCCGACGCCAGCACCGAGACCACATCCATGCGGATTTATCAGGTAGCACGCGCAGCCCCAACACCAGCGCTGAACGCCATGGCGACCATCATTTTGGTGGTCTCGACGCTCGTAATAGTGGTAGGTTGGCTGCTCTACCGGCGGTGGTCCAAGCGCCAAGGTGATTCCACCGACCTAATTTCTTTTACTGGCAATCTGTAATCCCTCGACCACTTCGTAGCGACTAGGAGAAATAGTGAACACGCCGCCCACACGGGCTCAGGTCGTGATAGTCGGCGGCGGTGTTATTGGTTGTTCCATTGCCTACCACCTCACCAAACTCGGTGTAAAAGATGTGCTACTTATTGAGAAGGACCAACTGACTGCCGGCACTACCTGGCATGCTGCCGGCCTGATCACCAGCGCCGGGTACCACGATGACACCTCACTTTGGATGGCACGCTACTCACGTGACCTTTATGCACGACTTGAGGCGGAGACGGGCCACTCAACTGGATTTCGCCCGGTCGGCCACCTCTCGGTAGCGACCAACCCGGCCCGATTCGAGACCCTGCTTCGCGAACGGGACTTTCAGGTTGGCTACGGCGTCCCCAACGAAATAATTTCACCGCGCGAGGTAAGTGAGCTCTTCCCAATCGCCCGTGTTGATGACCTAATCGGGGCGTCATATGTCGTGGACGAGGGTCGTGCCGACCCCGTTGGCGTGGCAACGTCCATGGCTAAAGGCGCGCGTTTGGGCGGTGCCACCATCCTTGAGGGGATTTCGGTTACCGGTTTCACACGTACCGGGCGTCGGATTACCGGTGTCACAACCAATGCTGGCAATGTCGAGGCCGAAACCGTCGTCCTGTGCGCAGGGTTATGGACGAGGCAGCTGGCCCGCAAGGCCGGCGTCGATGTGCCACTACAGGCCGCCGAGCACTACTACCTGCTTACCGAGCCGATGGCAGGGGTGCATCGAGACCTTCCCATCATCGAAGATCTGGAGTGCTACGGGTATTTCCGCGAAGAGGGCGATGGCATGCTGGTGGGGCTCTTCGAGCCGGTGGCCGCACCTTGGTACCCGAAAGAGGCACCGGAGGATTTCGCCTTCGGCACTATCTCCCCGGATTGGGATCGGATGACTCCGCATCTGGAGAAAGCCATGGCCCGCATTCCGAGTCTTTCGGAAGCCGGTATTCGAACCTTGTTTTGCGGCCCAGAGAGTTTCACCGCGGACGTATTGCCGTTGCTGGGCCCGGCCCCTGAAGTAGATGGTCTCTTTGTTGCTGCCGGCTTGAACTCGGTCGGCATACTGCTCGGTGGCGGCATCGGTAATGCGATGGCAAGTTGGATTGTCGATGGTTTGTGCCCGGTTGATATTGCGGCATTCAGTATTGAGCGGGCCCTGCCATTTCAAAACTCACTACGCTTTCGAACCGAGCGCACCGTCGAACAACTGGGTGTGCTTTTCGGCGACGGCTCCTTCCCAACATTCCACCAACACACCGCCCGCGGTATCCGCAGGTCGCCACTGCACGAGACTTGGGAGAAAGCCGGCGCCTACTTCGGGGTGTCCGCCGGCTGGGAGTTTCCCGAATGGTTTTCGCCAACCGGCGAGAATCCCGAAGTACCCTGGACCTGGGAACGCGGCCACTGGACTCCATGGATCGCCGCTGAGCACAAAACCGTCCGTGAAAATGTGGGCGTGATGGACATGACCGTGATGTCGAAATTCCTCGTCCAGGGGCCAAACGCTGCAACTATTTTGGATCGCCTCAGCGCCAACGAAGTTGTCGGCGCGATTGGCCGCGTGGTTTACACCCAATGGTGTAACGAACGCGGCGGGATTGAAGCCGATCTCACCGTGACCCGACTCGGCGAAGAAAAGTTCATGGTGGTGGTTTCAGATGTCACGCATCGCCGTGTTGAACGAATGCTGCTTGATGAAATTCGAACTGGTGAGTTCGCGACCGTCACCGATGTGACAGCGGGATTCGTAATTCTTACCGTGCAAGGACCAAAATCACGTGAGCTGCTCTCCCGAGTAAGCCCGGACGACCTTTCGAATGCGGCCTTCCCCTATTTAACCGGTCGCGAAATCGAAGTTGGGTATTCGCGGATTCTCACTTTGCGCGTTACCTATGTTGGCGAACTCGGCTTCGAGTTATACATACCGTCCGATCAAGCGGTTTCGGTCTGGCAAACCCTTGAAGCAGCTGGGCAGGATCTTGGACTTCGGCCAGTTGGGCTCGGGGCCCTGCATAGCCTGCGCCTGGAGAAGGGCTACCGCGACTACGGGATCGATATCGATAACACGGATACCCCGATCATGGCTGGCTTGGCTTTCGCGGTGGCCTGGGATAAACCAACGAAGTTTCGCGGCAAGGCGGCTCTTGAAGCACTGCGCACCGATCGCACTAGCAGATTGGTGTGTTTGCTGCTGGACTCCCCCGAGCCGGTGCTGCACGGCAGTGAGCCGGTGCTAAAAGATGGCATCTGGGTTGGGTACCTGCAGGTTGGCGGCTTCGGACACACCCTTGGTGCCTCGGTGGGCCTTGCCACCATCGACAACCCAGATGGTGTTACCGCCGACTGGCTAGCCGAAGATGGGTTTGAGGTGGTCGTCGCCGGAAAGAAGTATTCGGCGCGCCTGCAGCTACGTCCGTTCTATGATCCAGACCGCAGTCGAGTACTCAGTTAAGGCACTCACTACGCCTTTGCCCGGCCTAGATCCTTAAGCACCTGTTGGCTAGCTAACCGGCCCGGTGCACCGATCACGCAACCTCCGGGGTGGGTGCCGGACCCACATTGATAGTAGCCACGGATGGGCGTGCGGTAGTCGCTGTAGCCAGGTGCTGGCCGGAAGAAATACATCTGATGTGGGAAGAACTCACCCGCATAGATATTGCCCTCTGAGAGGCCGGTCTTGGCTTCGATGATGTCCGGCGAGACGACCTCGCGCTGAAGTACCAAGTCGTTGAAGTTGGGGAAGAAACCTTGGAGGGTCGCCTGCACTCGATCGGCCATGTTCTCCCGCTCCGCCTGCCAGGTGCTGCCTTTGAGTTCATAGGGGGTGTACATCACAAAGCACGACATCACATGCTTGCCAGGAGGTGCCATGTCGGGGTCCACTAAGGATTGAATGCACGCATCTATATATGGGTGCTCGGAGTACCAGCCGTACTTAGCTGCGTCGTAGGCCCGCTCCATGTATTCCACGGTCGGAGCCACATTGATGAACCCGAGATACTGATCGGCGCGACCACTTAGTGCGGGGTACTCCGGGAGCCCGTCGAGAGCGAAGTTCACCTTCGATGCGACCCCTTGAAAACGGAACCGCTGAATAGTTTCGACCAAATCAGCAGGGAGTTCACGTGGATCGGCTATCTCCAAGAAGGTGCGCCGAGGATCTAGCGAACTCACCACGACCGGTGCACGGAATTCAGTTCCGTCCCGGAGGGCAACACCCTTCACCTCGCCCTTTTCGGTAATGAGGTGATCAACGTGTGAATCCAGCCGAATCTCTGCGCCGTAGGCCGTGGCCGCCCGGGCCAACACCTGTGTGAAGCCGCCGTTACCACCCTTGTGGAAGGACCAGGATCCGCCGATACCGTCGTGCTCACCCATTGACAGATACAGCCAGTTCATGCCGCTGCCAGGTGACATTGGGCCCAATTTGATTCCCACACAAGCCGCTGAGCAGATCGTGGCCTTGATGATGTCGGACTCAAGGTAGTCATCACAAAAGTCCGCGATGCTGCCGGTCAACAGGCGCACCGTGTCGTGGATTACTTTCTTGTTGCCGGTGCCTAGATGCTTGAGCAACCACGCCATTTTGTCGGCATCGGCCGGATCATCGCTAAACAGATTAGGCGGAATCGAGTCAAACAGTGGCCGGATGAACTGGCGCACGCGCGCGGTGTCATGTTCAAAGCGCTCCATGCCGTCAACGTCGGCTTTTGAGTGCCGGGCGATTTCTTGTCGATTGAGGCCCGTATCAGGTCCGAGTAAGAAATAGTCACCGTTTTCCATCGGGGCGAAATGTGAGCGCATCAGCAGGGGCATGAATCCGTAACGCACTAGATCAAGTTCCTGAATGATTTCGGGGCGCAGCAGACTAAGCGCGTAGGAGAAAGTTGTGAACTGGAAACCCGGCCGCAACTCCTCGGTGATCGCGGCACCACCTACGAGGTGCCGTTGCTCAAGGACCAAAACCTTCTTTCCAGCCTTGGCAAGGTAGGCCGCATTGGTCAGACCATTGTGGCCGCCACCGATGACGATCGCGTCGTAGCTATTGGTGTCCGACATGTCAGGCGGTTTTCCTCTCGGGGTTGTAGAAAGGCAAGGTGGTGACGGTGGCCCGCACGTTGATGTATTCGTGGTTCACCGTTTGCTCAAGGTAGATGTCGGTGCCCGGCTCGGCGTATTTTGGCTTGACACGGGCAATGCCGATATGACACTGAAGGATAGGTGAATACATGAAACTGGTGGCGTAGCCAATACGCTTGCCGTTGGCGTTGTACAGCATTGACTCCCAAGCCACGGGAATTTCATCGGGGACCGCAAGGTGACCGCGTGAATCAAAAAGTTCATAGAAGTCACTCCATGCGACGGTAATGCCGACCGTGCGCCACCGGGAGGAGCCATCGGCGCGCTCGCGCAAGATCGCATCGCGGCCAATGAACGGTCGGCTGTCATCCTCGATGCCCTTAAGGAGCCAGCCGAGGCCGAGTTCATCGGGTGTGAAGCGGTCGTCCGGGGTCCAGGCGTATCGACTGGAGTTGAACTCAACTCCAATAAGCGGCAAGCCTGCCTCGATGCGGGTCATGCCAAGTGCCTCATCGCCATATGGGCGTAGTCCATGCGGGTGGCCAGCCTGGAGAATGGCATCAAGGACTGGTAGGGCATCTGCGACCGGAATTATCACCTCATAGCCGAGGTCACCGCTGAACCCGGTGCGGCTGATGGTGACAGGGGTGTTGGCAATTTTCGTCTCGGTGAATCCGAAGTAGCGAAGGCTTGAAATGTCGGGAGTAAGCACTTCGAGGATGTCGCGCGATCGTGGGCCTTGGATTGCCAGTGAAGCATAATCTTCACTTGCGTCGACTATCTCGACGTCGTACAGGCGGCTCAATTGTTTTAAGTAGCCCATGTTGGGCTCGGCCGCGGTGAGCAGGAATTCATCGGAGGCAAAGCGAAAAAGAACCCCATCCTCCATGATAAATCCGTCGTCATCGCACCAGATGGTGTACTGAGCACGACCGAGCTTGAGTGTTCGGACATCTCGTGCAAAGGCAAACGAACACAAGAGTTCAGCATCTCGCCCGCGAATCCAGTATTTATAAAGTGGAGAAGTATCGAAGAAACCAGCGGCATTTCTAACCCCGAAATACTCATGCTTGCTCGAGAGGTCATAGCGCACAGCCGACAGGTATCCAGACCAATTGCCCCACATCTGGGTTTGGCTCAACTCGGCCAAGCGCGGGTGGAAAGGTGTCGTTCGGATCATCGCGCTCCTTGACTTGGCGGTTCCTCATCATAGGGGATTATTGGACATTTGCGCAATAGCGTCTAACGTATCCCTATGGTCAGGATGAACCCGGACGACCGGCGTGAGGCAATAATCGCCGCCACCTTGGCCGTGATGCAAAGGCAGGGCATCGCCGCCACCACCGTCCGCGATGTCGCCACCGAACTTGGTGCCTCGAGCGGCCTGATCCACCACTACATGACCTCAATGGACGAACTTATCGCCGCAGCCTTCGAGCGGTCAGCCGGTGCCGACCTGCTGACAACCAGCAACTTGGTGGAGCAGGGCCAAGATCCGCTAGAGCAACTGAGATTCTTCTTCGACTCCTACACCCGCTCTGACGGGGATTCGGGTATGCAACTGTGGCTCGATGCCTGGGCGGAAGCCGCCAGGCGCCCAGAACTTAGACAAATATCGCAACGACTGAACAAGGCTTGGCAACAACTCATCTGCAGCATCATCGAAGGCGGGGTGCGCGCCGGCTTAATGACCTGCCTTGATCCAGTGGCCGCTGCTTGGCGCATATTGTCATTACTAGATGGGCTCCACTTGCAGGAGGTAGCCCACAGTGACTCAGTTACCGGCGCCCAAGTAACTAAGTGGTCACGCCGCGGCGCCGAAATTGAACTTGGCTTACCACTTGGGACTTTGACAGAAAGGGAGCCTTCCTGAATGAAAAATCTCCGGCCAAATAAAGCAATTAGGTAATGGACGCTGCAAAAATACTACCGATCGAGGCATCTAGAGCCGCATTAAATTCGGCATCACTTTGCTGCGCCGACAGGCCTTCGGTTAGAGCGCGCGAGAAACTCGCTGTCATACCGTGATTGCGAGCCAGGCGCGCATTCGCATCCGCTCGCGAGTAGCCGCCCGAAAGTGCGACGACGCGTAGCACTCGGGGGTGAGCGATCAAGTCCGAATAGAAGTCATCTGCCTCCGGCAAGGTCAGCTTCAACATGACATGCTGATCGGCCGTGAGTTGATCAAGTTCAGCCAGAAGCGCCGGCTTCAGCAAGGTTTCGGCAGCTGCCTTCTGCGCACTGTTGATGTCCACCTCGGGCTCAATGATTGGCACCAGACCAGCGCCAAGAATCTGGCGACCTACCTCGAACTGCTGACCCACGACCGCGCCGACACCGGTCGGATTCGCCAACTTGATAACCGAACGCATCTTGGTGCCGAACATGCCATTGGAGTTGGCTCGCGCCAATAGTTCAGCGAGGTCGGGCATCGGCTTCATCACCTGAGCGCCATCAACCTCATCTGCTAGGCCCCTGTCGACTTTCAGGAACGGCACGATGTGCTTTTGATTCCACAAATACTCCGCAGTGCCAATGTCGTCGATCTGACGATCCATAGTCATTTCGAACAAAATCGCGCCGAGGATGCGATCTCCGGTGAAAGCAGGGCTAGTGATGATGCGGGCGCGCATCTGATGAATCAGGTCGAACATCTCGCCTTCACCGCTATATTCAGTCTCTGCAACGCCGTAAAGCATCAAGGCCTTGGCGGTACTGCCGCCGCTTTGATCAAGTGCCGCAATGAAGCCCTCAGCGTTCTTCATCTTGTCGAACTGTTCGCTGTTCACTATGCATCCCCTCGTCGCAGGTGGGCGCACCCAATTTAGTGCCGACCCCTAGTCCATTCTGGTGCATGGGCTCCTTCGCTACATCGGCCGGTGGCCGGTGACTTCCTTGCTATTTCAGCTTTTTTCACTTACCCTGCGGCTCGGGCCTAAAGGAGGCAGCGTGTGCACGAATTTCAAGGTACCAACCGCCGAGGACGGCTCAGTAGTAGTGGGGCGTAGCCTCGATCACCCGCATTTCATGAGTTTTTCACTTTGTGCGACACCACGTGATCTCCCCCGGCTCCGATCCATTCAACGTCTGGGTAAGGCCTTGGGGTAGCATTCCGGCATGGCCCTATACACCTGCCCCAAGTGCAATATGTCCGTCAACACCACCTGTGGTGCATGCAGCGCTGACTTAGTCGATGCGACGCTCACCAAAGATGACGGTTCAACCGTTGCGATTTCACAGTGCCCAAATGGGCACGGGAAAATCAAGTCTCCCCTTTGCTGCGGCGCTGATATGAGTTGCTCGGTTTAGCTTTCAGCCTCAGCCAAGCGCCACTCCAGGTGCTGCTCCAATACCGATTACTCGGTGCAATTGCGTCAAGTCATGCCCCTGCGGGGCCAATATGTAGTAGATATAGGGATCGTGCCGCTGAAAAGGAGTAGGCCATCTCCATCCTGCAGGAAGTAGCTGTCGGAGAGCCCGACCCGATACGCGGGCAGCGGGTTTCTGGGTCGATGCTTAAGACGGTTGGCGGTAAGGCGCTGCGCGCCGTAGCCACTTTGGCCTTCGTCATCATTTTCAACTTCTTCCTCTTTCGCATGCTGCCCGGTGACCCAATCGGCCTCTACGCGCGCGGGCGCAATCAAGACCCTGAGCAATTAGTCGAACTACGACGTGCATTAAATAAGCCCCTGTTAGAACAGTTCCTCACCTACCTGCGTAACCCATTCGATTCAACGATCGACTCGACCCGGTTCTCGCGGCCAGTCTGGGAGATGATCGGTGAAAGGCTGTGGCCCACCCTCTTACTGCTTGGCACCGCCATCTTGCTGGCCTCGATCATCGGGATCTGGATAGGCATCCGCGCCGGCTGGAAGCCAGGTGGCCGATTCGACCGCATCTCGACCGGCACCACGCTGATCCTCTACTCCATGCCTGAGTTTTGGCTCGGCATGATGCTACTTATCGTCTTTTCCGTCGGCGCCTTCGGCATACCCGGAATGTTTCCCGTAGGTGGGATTTCGACACCAGGTGTGGACACCTCGAGCCCGATGGGTTGGCTGAATGTCTTGTGGCACTTAGTGCTGCCCTGCACCACTCTCGTGCTCATTTACCTCGCCGACTATGCACTGGTGATGCGCTCATCTCTCATAGATG
>SHUQ01000029.1 GCA_009694585.1 Candidatus Nanopelagicales bacterium
ATACTTCACGTCCACTACCCGCTCTTTAAGTGGAATCAAGGCGTTATCGGTGATCTTGATGTGCTCTGGGCAAACTTCAGTGCAGCACTTGGTGATATTGCAGTAACCCAGACCTAGAACTTCCTGGGCCTCATGCCTGCGGTCAACCACATCAAGTGGGTGCATGTCGAGCTCTGCAACCCGCATCAAGACACGTGGGCCGGCGAAGTTAGTCATGTTGTCTTCGTGATCGCGGATGGCGTGGCAGGTGTTCTGACACAGGAAGCACTCGATGCACTTACGGAACTCCTGGCTACGCGATACATCTTCCTGCTGCATTCGGTACTCGCCGGGCTTCAAACCTTCCGGCGGCGCGAAAGCCGGGACCTCGCGAGCCTTCTCGTAGTTGAAGGAGACATCGGTTACTAAATCGCGAATGGTCGGAAATGTGCGAAGCGGCGTGACAGTGATCACCTCGTCTTCCTCGAAGGTATTCATTCGAGTCATGCACATTAACTTTGGCCGACCATTTACCTCGGCGCTGCAGGATCCACACTTGCCGGCTTTACAATTCCAGCGCACGGCTAGGTCAGACGCTTGGGTGGCCTGGATGCGGTGGATTACATCGAGGACGACTTCACCGTCATTGACGTCAACCGTGTAATCCTGCAGAGCGCCTTCACCGGCTTCGCCTCGCCACACACGGAATTTGGCTTCATGCGCCATCGCTATGCCACCTCTCCGGGGATTCGGCGAATTTCCGCCTCGGTCATGTACTTGCGGAGCTCTGAGACGTCAAATAGCGTGACCAGTTCATCGCGCATCCACGGCAGGTCCTGCTGGACAACTTCTACGTCCTTGCCATCTAGGCGGCAAGCAATGATTACTGATCTCCAATTCGGCTCCATTAACGGGAAGTCATCACGAGTGTGACCCCCTCTGGACTCCTCACGCATCAATCCTGACTTAGCGATGCACTCTGACACCACCAGCATGTTTTGCAGATCAAGTGCCAGATGCCAGCCTGGGTTGTAAACTCGCCCGCCCGGCACACTCAACGTGGCAGCCCGCGCTTTTAGTGCATTTAGACGTTCCAGGGCCGACTGCATCTCGTCCGCGTTTCGGATGATGCCCACCAGATCATTCATCAGCTGCTGCAGATCTTGCTGAATCGTGTAGGGGTTCTCACCACCATCATGACTAAACGGCGCCAAAGCCGCAGCCGCTGCCGCATCAACATCGACTTGGCTGACCGCAGGTCGGCCACCTGCTGCGTCGAGATCAGCTAGGTACGCGACAGCGCCAATACCCGCGCGCCGGCCAAATACCAAGAGATCAGAAAGGGAGTTACCGCCCAGACGATTCGATCCGTGCAGCCCACCAGCGGCTTCGCCCGCTGAGAACAGGCCCTGTACGCCAACAGCAGCGGCAGTGTCTGGCTCGACTTCAACCCCGCCCATTACGTAATGGCAGGTCGGCCCAACCTCCATGGCCTCCAAGGTGATGTCGACGTCGGCAAGTTCCTTGAACTGGTGCCACATCGATGGCAACTTCGCCTTGATGGTGGCTGCCGACAGTCGCTTGGAAACGTCAAGGAAGACACCCCCGTGCGGGGACCCCCGACCTGCCTTGACCTCAGTGTTGATGGCCCGGGCCACCTCATCGCGCGGCAACAACTCCGGTGGGCGCTTGTTGTTGTCCGGATCGGTGTACCAGCGATCGGCTTCTTCCTCGGTCTTGGCGTACTGCTTCTCAAATACCGGCGGTATGTAGTCGAACATGAAGCGCCGGCCTTCAGAGTTGGTCAAGACGCCACCATCACCGCGGACGGATTCGGTAACCAAAATCCCCTTGACACTCAGCGGCCACACCATGCCGGTTGGGTGAAACTGCACGAACTCCATATTGATGAGCGAGCCACCAGCACGCATCGCGAGTGCATGGCCATCTCCGGTGTACTCCCATGAGTTACTGGTGACCTTGAAGGATTTGCCAATCCCGCCTGTCGCGATAACCACAGCCGCGGTCTCAAATAGCACCAACTGGCCAGACTCACGCCAGTAGCCGAAGGCCCCTGCCACGCGTCTATTAGCACCTTCGCCCGTGATCAAAATGTCGGTGATGGTGCACTCGGCGAAGACCTTGATCCGAGACTCGTAGTCACCACTGAGTTTCTTATCCTGCTGCTGCAGTTGGACCACTTTTTGCTGCAGGGTGCGGATAAGTTCTAAACCCGTGCGGTCACCTACGTGCGCCAACCTCGGGTACTCGTGCCCACCGAAATTGCGCTGGCTGATCTTGCCATCTGCGGTGCGATCGAAAAGTGCGCCCCACTCCTCAAGTTCCCAGACCCGATCGGGCGCCTCCTTGGCATGTAGTTCAGCCATCCGGTAGTCATTCAAATACTTGCCACCGCGCATGGTGTCGCGGAAGTGCACCTGCCAATTGTCCTTGCTATTGACATTGCCCATCGATGCGGCGATCCCGCCTTCAGCCATGACCGTATGGGCCTTACCGAAGAGGGACTTACTGATGATCGCCGTGGTCTTGCCTAGTTCACGCGACTCAATAGCCGCCCGCAACCCCGCCCCACCGGCGCCGATGACGACGACGTCGTACTTGTAGTGCTCGATGTCTGCCATGAACAGATAACCCTTCGTGGCCTAGAAGAAGTAGAAGTTGGTAATTGCACCGGTAGCGACCTCGCGAACATAAAGGTCAGTGAGCGCGACACCGATTAAGGAGATCCATGCGAACCGCGGGTGGTGCGCATTTAGCTTTGAGGCATACGTCCAGAACTTGTAGCGCACCGGGTGCGCCGAGAAATTCTTCAAGCGCCCACCCATGATGTGGCGGCAAGTGTGGCAGGACATCGAGTAGAGCCACAGGAACGTCGCGTTCGCCGCGAGAACCAAGGTGCCAACGCTTAGGTGTCCCCATTCGCCCTCGCCATTGCGCAGCGCCAGTAGGACGTCATAAGTCAAAATGACATTGAAAATAAGTCCAGCAAAAAAGAAGTACCTATGACTGTTTTGCAAAATTAGTGGCGCGCGGGTTTCACCGGTGTACTTCTTGTGGGGCTCGGCCACCGAACACGCCGGCGGTGACAACCAAAATGACCGGTAGTAGGCCTTGCGGTAGTAGTAGCAGGTCATCCGAAACCCGAGCGGGAAGATCAAGATCAACAAGGCCGGCGAGAGAATCCACCAGGAGCCGAACGGGGTCCAGCTGCTTGACCCCGCAACACATGAGGTGGCAAGGCATGGTGAATAGAACGGTGAGATCAGCGGCTCGGAGAAGTAGTAGGCATTCTCAAATGCCCGCCAGGTCGAATAGACAATAAAAGCTAGGAGGGCAGCAACCACTATTGCGGGTTGGAGCCACCAACGGTCGGTTCGAAGGGTTCGAGCCTTGATATCGGCCCGTTTCTCTCCTGGAACACCACCATTTGGCGGTGCGGTCGTGACTCCGCTCATAGCGGAACCCCTCTCGACGCTGTGTATTCCGAAATGTATCGGTTGGGCACGGGCGACGCAGCACCTAAGTGTGGGAGGTTCGTCACAGGCTTTTGGGTCCGTGACGACGTACTCTTAGGAAACCATGCGCCTTCGTTCCAGAACAGCCCTGATGCGGGTGGCAGCAATAGCGATCAGCTGTGGGGTCATGACCACCGTTGCCGCCGGGCCCGTAGCCGCCGACCCGCCCAATTGGCAAAGCGCCATCGGCGGCGAGCAACTTTCCGCGCCGGGTCGCCAAGTCAATTTGGGGATTGGGGCCCAGCCCCTGCCCGAAATCTGGGCGGAGTCCTGGGTACTTGCCGATGCCAATACCGGTGAGATCTTGGCCGCGAAGAAAGCCCACCTGCAGCGTGCACCCGCCAGCACCTTGAAAACCCTGACCGCTTTGACCGTGCTCCCACAGATTTCCCTTGATCAGACTTATGTGGCAACCGCTGGCGATGCCAATACTTACGGTTCGCGGGTTGGGCTAAAGGCCGGCAAGACCTACTCCATCCGGGATTTGTTCTATGGCTTATTTCTGCCCAGCGGCAATGACGCCGCCCTAGCTCTCGCGAGAGCCAACGGCTCGGTGGCTAAAACAGTTGAGCAAATGAACGAAATTGCCATTCGACTGCAAGCCGGCGATACCGTGGCCAAGAACCCCAGCGGACTCGATGCCCCCGGCCAATTGTCGAGCGCCTACGACCTGGCTGTGTTCGGGCGCGCAAGTTTGGCACATCCGGAATTAATCGAAATTGCGAGCACCAAACGTTACGAATTCCCTTGGCGCGGGCAGCGCACCCGAACGATCTACAACGAAAACCGGCTGCTTTTGAACGGCTATAAAGGATTGGTGGGACTCAAGACCGGCTACACCACTAATGCTGGTCGCACTTTCATCGGCCTGGCCCAGCGCGGGGATCGCACCCTCGTGGTGGCGCTCATGGGCATCCATGAGGCCAGTGCCGACGCGGCGCGTAAGGCGTTGACCTGGGGCTTTAAGAACCAGGACTCGGTGACCCCGGTTGGGATACTGGTAGATCCATTGACCGATGCGCAATTTACCGCAACCATCTCCGCAAGATCCCTGGAAGCTAATGCCGCAGCAAATTCCGGTGACGTAGTACCCGGCTCCGGCGGAGGTGCCCAGCAATCGGTCAATGCTGCGGGCGCGATCGCGGCGCCCACCGCAATCATTTCAGGGCCTTGGTGGCTGCTGGCAATAATCACGCTCGCGGCGCTAGGCACCATCGCGCTAATCTGGCAGCGTCACAAATCCCACTCGGTCGTAGACCGCGGTTAGAGTCTCGTGGGCGGTGGCGCGAGCCTTATGCGCGCCGACTCCCATGAGTTGTTGTAGTTGCGCTCGGTCGGAAATCAAGGTCGCCACTCGTTCGCGGATTGGCCTCGCAAACTCAACAACTATCTCGGCAGTGTCTTTCTTTAGATCGCCGTAACCCTTGCCCGCATAAGACAATTCGAGTTCGGAAATACTCTTGCCAAGTAGTGCCTGCTGAATCGTAAGTAAGTTCGAAACACCAGGCTTGTTCGCCTGATCAAATCTGATCTCACGTTCTGAGTCGGTCACTGCACTCTTAAACTTCTTGGTCAAAACCGCATCATCATCGAGCAGCGACGCGCAGCCGGCGGGGCTGGATTTGCTCATCTTTACTGTTGGATCCTGGAGGTCGACGATCTTGGCTGTCTCTTTGACGATCATGGCCTCGGGCACCGTCAAAGTCTCACCAAATGTCGCATTGAAACGTTGTGCGAGATCGCGCGTAAGTTCAAGGTGCTGCCGCTGGTCTTCACCAACCGGCACGGCATTCGCCTGGTAAATCAAGATGTCAGCGGCCTGCAAAATTGGGTACGTAAACAGCCCCACTGTAGATCTTGCTGACCCCTCTTTTTGCGACTTATCCTTAAATTGCGTCATGCGGCTGGCCTCACCAAAGCCGGTCTGGCATTCGAGCACCCAAGCAAGTTGGCTGTGCTCGGGCACATGGCTTTGCACGAAGACTGTCGATAGTTGTGGGTCAAGGCCCACCGCTAGCAATTGAGCAAAGGAGGTCAATGTGCGCTCACGAAGCAGCGCCGGATCATGGTCAGCTGTGATCGCATGTTGGTCTACCACCACGTAATAGCAGTCGTGTGTTTCTTGCATGCGCACCCACTCGCGCAAAGCACCTAGGTAATTACCTAGGTGGAATGCATCAGCCGTGGGCTGGATTCCGGAAAGCACACGCTGGCTGCGAGGTGTTGACATGGTGGTCATTCTCGCAAACCGTCTGCTGAACTTTGCACTTGGTCTTGCGGTGGTGAGATTGGCGCGACTGGAGTCACCCGCACCCGCGCCACTCGGCGGCCATCGAGCTCAGTAACTTCGAATAGGTGGCCTTCACTCTCGATACTGCTGCCGACTTCAGGCAATGCGCCTAAGCGGGAAATCAGGAAGCCCGCAACGGTTTCGTAGGGACCATCAGGTAGGTGCACACCTATCTCTTCTTCAAAATCCTCAAGGTTCAATAATCCATCAACGGTTATGACACCGAAAGTTTTGACATCATCATGACGTGAAATTACGTCGTACTCATCTTTTATGTCGCCAATTAGTTCTTCAACCAAATCTTCCAGGGAAACAATGCCTGCGGTACCGCCGTATTCATCGACCACGATCGCCAAGTGCTGTCGCAATCTACGCATCTCGGTGAGGGTGCTAAGCACCGCATTGGTCCCCGGAAATGCAGTTATGCCACGAACCAGTGAACCCACTCTTATTGAACGATCGGCCACATCTGGGTCGAGAATGTCGCGAACGTGCACGAAACCGATGACATCATCTGCACTATCGCGAATCACCGGGTAGCGCGAATGTGGTTGATCGCGGATGATTTTAGCGGCTTTGAAAACCGGCATCTCAGCATCCATGAAGTCAACTTCGGTGCGCGGCACCATCACCTCACGAAGTTCACGATCCCCAGCGGCAAAAACATCGTCAATCAGTTCACGCTCTTCCAAGGTGAGGTCTTCATGCGCTGCGACCAAATCCCGCAATTCGGCGCCACTCATTTGCTCCTTGGCGGCATGGGGGTCGATACCCAAGAGTCGAACTACGAAGTTGGTTGATATCGACAAGGCCCAAATGAAGGGGCGGAATATTCGAGAGATTAGGTACACCGGCGTCGCCGCAAATATGGCAACCTTCTCGAGTCGCTGCAGTGCAATGCGCTTAGGCACCAGTTCACCGAGAACAAGAGAAACATAGGCGATAACCACTGTGACAAAGACGAAAGCAATGGTGCCAGCGGCACCCGCCGAAAGACCCCAACCGATGAGCACCGGTTCGAGGGTAGGTGCAATTTGAGCAGCCCCAAAACCAGCCGATAAGAACCCCGCAAGGGTCACCGCGATCTGACCAGCAGCAAGTAAGCGACTGGGGTCTTCACTGAGAACTAGCAACCGGCGCCCACGACGCCCATTGGTGCCTAGGCGTTGGACCTGGCTCTCGCGCAGGGTGACCAGCGCCAACTCGGCAGCTGCAAAGAACCCACCCAATAGGACGAAAAAGAGCACCACCAAGCAATTGACCAGTAGGTCGCTCATGGCATGAGACTACGGAAGAAACCTTGGTCAGGCACGAACCGCCCGCTGCAAGTTCTCGTCAATCGAGGCTAAGAAGTCCTGGGTCGTCTGCCAGGGCTGATCCGGGCCCACCAACATGGCCAGATCCTTGGTCATTTTGCCCTCTTCGACGGTTTCTACGCAGACCCGCTCGAGGGTCTGGGCGAAGGCCGTCACCTCGGGGGTACCGTCCAACTTGCCCCGGTGCGCAAGGCCTTGGGTCCACGCGAAAATCGAGGCAATCGGGTTGGTTGAAGTTGGTTTACCCTTCTGATGCTCACGAAAGTGCCGGGTAACTGTGCCGTGGGCGGCTTCTGCTTCAACGGTCTTGCCGTCCGGAGTCATGAGCACCGAGGTCATTAGCCCAAGTGAGCCATAACCTTGGGCCAAGGTGTCGGACTGAACATCGCCATCGTAATTCTTACAAGCCCAGACGTAGCCGCCCTCCCATTTCATGGCCGCCGCAACCATGTCGTCGATGAGGCGGTGCTCATAGGTGATGCCAGCGGCATCGAATTCGGATTTGAATTCGGTCTCGAAGACCTCAGCAAAAATATCCTTGAATTGGCCGTCATATGCCTTCAAGATGGTGTTCTTGGTCGACAGATAAACCGGGTAATTATGGTTTAGCCCGTACCGCAATGAAGCCCGGGCAAAATCACGAATACTGTCATCTAGGTTGTACATCCCCATTGCCACACCCGCGCCAGGGAAGTCAAAAACATTGAACTCCATCGGCGCTGAGCCATCAGCGGGGGTAAATGTCATGGTTAATGAGCCAGCTGCCGGCACCTTGAAGTCGGTCGCCTTGTACTGATCACCGAAGGCATGCCGGCCAATGATTACTGGTTTTGTCCAGCCGGGCACCAATCGCGGAATATTAGAGATGATAATCGGCTCGCGGAAGATAACGCCACCGAGAATATTGCGAATCGTGCCGTTGGGTGACTTCCACATCTTCTTCAGACCAAATTCTTCAACCCGGGCCTCATCCGGTGTGATCGTCGCGCACTTCACCCCGACCCCATACTTTTGGATTGCATGAGCCGAATCGATGGTTACCTGATCATCGGTGGCATCGCGGTATTCCATGCCGAGGTCGTAGTACTTCAGGTCGACGTCTAGATACTTCAAGATCAGTTCATCCTTGATGAACTGCCAAATGATGCGTGTCATCTCATCACCGTCAAGTTCAACAACCGGATTCATTACCTTGATCTTGCTCATCTTGTGACTCCTAGAAAAGTGGCTTGCACGATTAAGAAAACACTCGCCGGGTTAAGGCTTAAAGGTCCTTCACATCAGCTTGCTTGGCCTTAACGGCTTCATATGCTTGGGCCAAAAGCGCCTTCTCGCCATCGGTTAGTGGTGTTTCAACTACCCGGCGAATACCCTCGCGACCGAGTTCGGCTTCGACACCTAGGTAGGCACCCGATAGCCCGTACTCGCCATCAACCCAGGCGCAAACAGGCATGACAGCTCCGGAGTTCTCGTGCACGGCCTTGGCCATGCGCGCCGCTGCAGCTGATGGGGCGTAGTACGCCGAGCCGGTCTTAAGTAGTGCGACGATTTCGGCGCCACCATTGCGGGTCCGGGTAACTAAATCGTCGATCTCATCAGCAGACAGCAACTCGGTTAGCGGCTTGCCGTCCACCGAGCACACCGAGGCGACCGGCACCATGGTGTCGCCATGTGAGCCCAAGGTCAAAGTCTTAACTGACGCTACTGGGACACCAAGTTTTTCAGCGACGAAGTTGGTGAACCGGGCGGTATCGAGCATGCCCGCCTGGCCGATAACGCGCTGGTAGGGAAAGCCGGTAACCAATTGGGCGAGGGCGGTCATCTCATCAAGAGGGTTTGCCACGTTGATGACTACCGCTCCGGGGGCATGCTTGGCAATATTCTCGGCAACACTACGCATGATCTTCGCGTTCGTCTCGATTAGATCCATCCGGCTCATCCCAGGCTTACGGGGTAGCCCTGCGGTCATGATGACGATTTCTGAGCCGGCGATCACTTCATAGCCTTCGCCATTTGGCCCGGTGGACTGACCGACTAATTGGGTCTCAAAACCTTCAATCCAGCGCGATTGGTTCATGTCGATCGCCAAGCCCTCAGGCTTGCCTTCGATGACGTCGGTCAGAACAACTGTTTCGAAGATGTCGTATTCGGCCAACCGCAGTGCGGTGGTTGAGCCATAGAAACCTGCACCGATGACTGAAATTTTTCCGCTGCGAGACATAGTCACCCTGCTCCTTAGAAGAAAGTGGCCCACATCGCCCGGGGGTGTAGGCGATTATCTTGATGTCAAGATACCTCACCGCCGGTCCTGATGGCTCCTTGACCTCCGCCACCGGTCAGGGGCCAGATCAGTTCGGAGCCGGCACCCAAAAACAGAAGATGGCCAGGCCAATACCCAAGGCCCCCAAGACCAAGACATCAGTCCTCTTGGACCGCACTGCCAGCCATCCGGCTTCATCATTGGACAGCAATAGACGCAAAAAAGTGGCGAGCACCACACTGGCGGCAAGCACCACCGAACCGCGACGAAAGTGGTCGGTAGCAACCAAAATAAGCGCCATCACCACCCCGAGCAGGACTATTGATATCGGCCACTGCCGAAAACTCAGACGCTTGCGCCGTTGCGGTAGCCGCCGTACGACCCCTCCGCCGTCATTGCTCACGGCCATCGCGCCGACACTTCTGCTGCCTCGACCACATTTTGAAGAAGCATCGCTCGAGTCATCGGCCCGACCCCGCCTGGCATCGGTGCTACAAAACCGGCCACTTCGAGTACCTCAGGTGCCACATCGCCAACCAGTCCCGCATCGGTACGCGTGATCCCAACATCAAGCACCGCGGCGCCTGGCTTAACCGCATCCGCGGTGACCAGATGCGGTACCCCAGCAGCCGCGACGATGATGTCGGCCGAACGCAAATAAGAGGTGAGATCTTTGGTGCCGGTATGACACAAGGTCACCGTCGCATTCTCACTGCGCCGAGTCAGCAGTAAACCAAGTGGGCGCCCCACCGTGATCCCTCTGCCCACGACCACCACCTGAGCACCGTTGATCGGTACGTCATACGCACGAAGTAATGCGACGATGCCGCGGGGGGTGCATGGCAAGGGCGCCGGAATGCCCAGTACCAGCCGGCCCAAGCTCACCGGGTGCAAACCGTCAGCGTCTTTAGCTGGGTCCATCAATTCAAGTACCCGGTACTCATCAAGGTGCTTTGGTAGTGGCAGTTGAATGAGGTAGCCCGTTACGGCCGGATCAGCATTTAGTTTGGCAACTTCAGCCTCAACCTCAAGTTGGCTCGCATCAGCCGGTAGATCCACTCGGATGGATGCGATTCCCACTTCGGCGCAGTCGCGGTGCTTGCCGCCAACATAGGCTTGGCTTCCGGGATCAGAGCCAACCAGCACCGTGCCCAGCCCGGGGCAGATGCCTTTGGCTTTTAGGGCAGCAACCCGAACTTTGAGATCGGCTTTGACCTCGGCAGCGGTGGCTTTGCCGTCAAGGCGGATCGCGGTCATGGCACCAGTCTTTCATCATGGGCCTCAGCGGGCGCGCTGGCCTAGCAATCGCAACTTCATGCTTCTCTTTCAGGCCGCATATTTGAAATATAATTGTCAAAATTCCAATCGGCAATAATTCAAGAAGTCATACCGAATCCTGCTCAATGTAGTTCACAAATGATGCAAAAAACACGTGGGCGATACGTTCCTAAGCCACAGAATCTAATCCTAAAACCTTTAAAACCATTGCTACGGCTGACGAATCCGGATCCAAAAACTCATAGTGACCCACCTTTGGGAGTTGAATTAAGCGAGTTTGCCCGGCTAAATTCCTGTCCAGCGAAGCGAATCGAACCGAATGCTCGATCGGTACCACCCGATCATCACTCCCGTGAATAATCCCCACCAGCCATCAGTGGAAAAAGTGACGAGTGTCGGTGAAGTACATCGTGATGCCGGCCGCCTGCGCCGCGGCGATTACTTCTTCATCGCGAACCGATCCCCCAGGTTGCACAACGGCTTTGACACCCGCGTCAATCAAGACCTGCAACCCATCAGCGAATGGAAAGAACGCGTCCGACGCGGCGACCGAGCCCTCAACCCGGTTCCCGGCCCGGTTGACAGCAAGCCGGGCCGAGTCAACCCGATTTACCTGGCCCATGCCAATACCTACCGCTGCCCCACCGGCCGCCAGCAAGATGGCATTGGATTTCACCGATCTAACTGCCCGCCAGGCAAACTCCAGATCCTTTACAGTCACCAAGTCCGCTGGTGACCCACAGGCCAGGCGCCAAACAGCGGGATCATCGCCGGGAGCGGCAATATCGTCGGCGGATTGAACTAAGAGTCCGCCGCTGATAGAGCGGGTTTCGTAATGGCGCCCCGGGTGCGGGCCGGCGACCTGCAGTACCCGCAAGTTCTTCTTCGCAGCGAATAACTCTAAAGCTGCCGGCTCATAATCAGGGGCCACGATCACCTCGGTAAAGACATCACGCAGTGCTACCGCCAGTTCGGCGGTCACCATGCGATTGGCAGCCACCACCCCGCCGAATGCTGAGATCGGATCAGTTGCGAATGCCTTTATATACGCATCCGCGATATCGGTGCCAACAGCAATGCCGCATGGATTTGCATGTTTGATGATGGCAATTGCGGGTTCGAGATGATCAAATGCCGCGCGCCGAGCCGCATCGGCGTCAACAAAGTTGTTGTATGACATTTGCTTGCCTTGCAATTGCTTCGCATTCGCCAAACCCGGCTCATGTCGATGCGATTGGTACACCGCGGCCTGCTGATGCGGGTTCTCGCCGTAGCGCAGGACTTCGCCCCGTGACCAAGAAGCCCCGCTCCACTCGGCGAATCCATCTGGTGTTGGTGAAACGATTTTGCTAAGCCAGGAGGCAACCGAGATATCGTAGGTGGCGGTATGCGCAAATGCCTCGGTTGCCAGAGCAGCCCGCTCTTCCAGGGTGAATCCGCCTACTGAAATGGCATCTATGACATCGGCATACCTGCGCGGAGACACTACGACAGCCACATTCGCATAGTTCTTCGCCGATGCACGAACCATGGCCGGGCCGCCAATATCAATCTGCTCTACACACTCGTCAACGCTGGCACCAGATACCACCGTTTCAGTAAAGGGATACAGATTCACGATCACGAGTTCAAATGGCTCAATACCTAATGCAGATAACTCATCGCGATGTGAGTCTCGACGCAAATCTGCAAGTAATCCGCCATGAATACTCGGGTGCAGCGTTTTCACGCGACCATCTAGGCACTCGGGAAACCCTGTCACATCACCGACCAAAGTGACCTGGCAGCCGGCAGCAGCAATTGTCTTGGCTGTTGATCCGGTTGAGACAATTTCGACACCTGTTGCACAAAGTGCCCGGGCGAGATCCTCAAGACCAGTCTTGTCATACACCGATATCAAGGCCCGACGAATTGCTCGCTTGGATTGCTCGCTCATTTATCGGCTCCGATCAGTTCGGTGATGACATTTATTAGCAGTGACCTTTCAGCAACCTTGATGCGTTCGTGCAAGGTGGCCTCATCATCCCCTGGCTTAATTGCTACTTTCATCTGGGCAATGATCGGGCCGGAGTCGACCCCGTTGTCGATGTAATGCACGGTGCATCCGGTCTCATGGACTCCTGCCGCTAAGGCATCGCGCACCGCATGCGCCCCGGGGAAGTTTGGCAATAGCGCAGGGTGGGTATTGATGACACGTCCGCTAAATTCAGCGACGAATTCGGGCGCGAGAATCCGCATGAAACCGGCGCTCACCACCAAATCGGGATCATCTGCAGCCACCGCTTCCAAAAGGGCACTATCCCAATCGGTGCGTGACGAAAAATCGGCAGGGTCCACGATAAATGTTGCTACTCCATGGGTAGTTGCTCGAACCAATGCACCTGCATCGCCACGGTCGGTGCCGACCGCAAGTATCAATGGCCCAAGGTGCGAGTCAAGAAGTGCCTGCAGCAACGTACCCGAACCCGAAGCCAGGACAACAATTCGGTGAGCCACACCCACAACCTTAGCGAATGGCTTCGCCGTTGAACTGTCGATACATATGTGCCATGAACAAAGTTGCGAATGGGAGTGTCACCAGCGTCAAGATGCCGTAAAACGCTCCGCCCACAATGAGCACCAAAGTGCTCAGCAAAGTCATCACTACGGCCGGTCCGAAATTCTTGCTCATTGCGCTAGCACTGGCTTTGATCGCCTGACGCACACCATAACCCTTATCTAGCACGTAGAACGGCCCCAGCTGCAAGAGAAACAGCACTAAGAACCCCGGCACGATGCAGGCGATGAAACCAAGTATCGCCAGGCCGATGTAGGCGAGGGTGAAGAGCAGATACTTACCGAGGTTCTCGCTGGTAAACATCTCCGCGAAGCTCGGTGACTGGCCTTGGGTGGCCCGGATCCCCGCGCGATAAACCCCGATGGTGGCAAGAAAGCCCAAAAGAGTGAAAATCACTAACAGCGAAACCCCTGTGAACGCGCCGTCAGCGATCGCGGCCGAGCACGCGTTTATCTGGCCCGGGCTTTGGGGGTTGAGGCAATCCACCAAGATGTTGTTGATTGGCTGAATAGCAACCTGCTGCGCGAGTTGAATAACCGCCACCACCGCCGCAAGGGCAACGAAGCCGGTGAAATTTACTCGCAGTTTCGCCCAAGCCCAGGACAGTGCCAAGCCCACGTTGGCTCTTGGCTGATTGGGCGAATTTGATTCACTCGGCAATATTGGGGAGCTCATCTATTTCACTTTCCGCAGGGGCCGTGGTAGGCAATGTGGTTTTGGAGCGCAGGCCAATGAGTAACGCGGTCGGAATCGAGCCAAACAACATCAAGACGAGTGCAATCGCAGCACCAAGTGCCGGCTTCGGCCCAAGTTGCACGAGGTTTAAGGTACCCAGTGACCCACTCGATATGAAGAACAACAGATAAACCCCAATGGCGGCAAGCAAGCTGGCACCGGCAGCTAGTGACGCGCGCCGCGCCGGCCGAAATCCCCCATGCGAAACCGCTAAGCCAATTAATGCGCCAGCAAGTACGCCAATCGCAGGTAGCGCCCAGGCCACCGGGCCAACATCTTGTGGCAAAGCCGCCAACATCGGAAAAGGTGGGAGGTCAACCGGCGTCGACGCGGCGATAAATGGCGTTAACGAAACCCCACCGCCGACGGTGAATCCAGCACCGATGCAATAACTAACCGCCCACATCGCCGCGACCGGTAGGTAGCCGATGCTCAACACAAGTAGGGCAATACCGCCGAGCGGCCCGGGGTCAAGGAACTGCTGGATGCGGATTACTTCATTGAAATGCACGATGAGCGACAAGGTAACCAAAGCCGCACCCATGGCAAGCAGCGTCAAGATGCCGATGGCCGCACCCCGAATGAGCTCCCTGACATCGCTGGGGATCGCGGTAAGGATCACCGAGCGCATCGACGACCCGCGCAAGACTCCCCAGGTTAATGAGAGCACAGAGATCAACAAGGCGGCGAGCAGTGCGTACCTTATCGAGGTACGAGCTCCCGGAACTCTTGCCAGGAAACTCACCACCGCAACAATCACCGTGTAGATCACCGCAGCACTACCGGCAACTAGCAGCCAATCTCGAACGGTATCGACTCTGGCCGCGCGACCGGCCCAACGTCCGGCGTAAATAAGTAGGCAGGACGGGATAAGAACTAAACCCCAAGGCAATAAAGAGTAGGTAGCAGTGGCCACTTGAACTGGGACATCGTGGGCCACCACCCAAATCAGGCCAGAGGTGCGCAAGATCTGTTCCCAACCGGCAGTGGACTGCACCGATGACACCCAAGAGGCAAGCACCGGCACCGCGAAGATTGCCCAGCCCAAAGCTGCTGCCCAAATGGCTGCTAGCGGTGCAACAACCCACCAAGCACGCGGGCTTGGGGCAGCAGCTGGAGCACTCACGACCGTAGCGTCGCAGGGTTTGGGTAGCCGCGCGCGGTCCGCCACGCGATCACCACTGGTATTTCATCAACCATGAATAATCAACCAAATCGATGCCACCGAACTTAAGACCAACGCAATCTGTACGAAAAGTACTTGGCTCATCCGCCGAAAGACGAAGGCACCGGCCAACGCACCCAGGCCAAGTGCCGGCAGGAACCATAAATCAGCGACTAGGGAAGCCGGGGTAATGAGGCCAAGGGCCAAGACAAAGGGCACCTTCAGTGAATTCAGAACAAAGAAAAACCAGGTTGAAGTACCCATAAAAACGAGCATCGGCACCCGCATCCGGACCAAATACATAGACAGAGCTGCACCACCGGCATTAGCCGCCATCGTCGTAACTCCGGTCACCGCTCCGAAAAGGAGCACCGCGGCCGGGTTCGTCATCGCCGGTGTATCCGGGTGCTCATCGTTCGGGCTTCGCTGGCGCAAGAGCTCAGTGGCCACCGACACCAAGATGATCACACCGACCAAACGGCTAAGAACGGAGGTATCCAAGTAGATAAACATGAGGGCTGTTATTACAAAACCCAGCAACACTCCCGGCACTAACTTGCGAATCAGTTGCCAATTTGCATGTTGCCGATACAAAGCCAAAGCAATAAAATCCCCGGCGATTAGGATCGGCACCACGAACCCCGCGGCGATAGTCGGTGTCAGGGCGAGAACCAGTAACGGGCTCGTCAACATCCCCAAGACCGGTATTGCGGTTTTGGAGACACCGCAGAGGAAAACACCGGCGCCGACCAGCGCGATCAGCAGGGGTGTCCAGACTTCAGGCACTTGCCATCCCAATACCAACTTTCACGAAGTGACTTCTGGGTCGGCCGCTTGTCAGCCCTGCATTAGCTCCCGCATTAGGCGCGCGGTGGCCGATGGCGTTTTGCCAACTTTCACACCGACGGCTTCGAGGGCCTCCTGCTTGGCGATTGCCGTGCCCGCCGAACCCGAAACGATCGCACCCGCATGCCCCATGGTCTTGCCTTCGGGGGCGGTGAAACCTGCTACATAGCCAACAACCGGCTTGGTGATGTGCTGTCCGATATAGGCGGCTGCACGCTCTTCAGCATCGCCACCGATTTCGCCGATCATCACAATGGCATCAGTATCAGGGTCATCTTGGAAAGCTTGCAGGCAGTCAATATGCGTGGTGCCGATGATTGGATCCCCGCCAATACCAACACAGGTTGAAAAACCGATATCACGAAGTTCGTACATCATCTGGTAGGTCAAAGTGCCAGACTTCGAGACCAGACCGATGCGGCCGGCTTTGGTGATATCAGCAGGAATGATGCCGGCATTGGATTGCCCCGGGCTGATGATACCTGGGCAGTTCGGCCCGATCAGGCGGGTGCCTCCAGAGTTTTGCGAATACTGGAAGAATTGCGCAGAGTCATGCACCGGGATACCTTCGGTTATTACTACCGCTAACGCGATCTTGGCGTCGACCGCTTCGATCACCGCAGCCTTGGCGAACTTAGGTGGCACGAACACCACGCTCACATTGGCACCCGTAGCCGCCATCGCCGACTGCACATCATTGAAGATCGGGATTCCGTCAACATCTTGCCCGGCCTTGCCCGGGGTAACGCCAGCGACTACCTGGGCACCGGATGCAACCATTCGACTAGTGTGCTTCGTGCCCTCCGAGCCAGTCATGCCCTGAACAAGGATCAAGCTGTTGGTATCGAGCCAGATTGCCATGTGCGCGCGCCCTTACTTTCGGGCCTTGCGAGCGGCTGCCAATTCGGCAACGCGGCACGCGGCATCATCCATAGTCTCGACGATTTCGATTAACGGGTGGTTTGCCTCGCTCAAGATGCGGCGACCTTCAACCGCGTTATTGCCATCTATCCGGCAAACAATCGGCTTTGACAGCGGACTACCTTCAGACTTCAACATTTCGAGGGCCTGCAACACCCCATTGGCCACCGCATCACATGAAGTGATGCCGCCGAAAACGTTGACGAAGACCGCCTCGACCTCTGGGTCATTGAGCACGATGTCAAGCCCATTAGCCATCACGGTGGCACTCGCGCCACCGCCGATGTCCAAGAAGTTCGCCGGCTTTATGCCGCCGAACTCCTCACCCGCGTAGGCAACTACGTCAAGAGTGCTCATCACCAATCCGGCACCGTTACCGATGATGCCGACTTCGCCGTGCAGTTTCACGTAATTAAGTTCGAACTCTTTGGCTCGAAGTTCAATCGGATCGGTGCCTTCGCGGTCTACGAAGTCCGCGTGGCTGGCATGCCGGTAGTTTGCGTTGTCGTCAAGGATGACTTTGCCATCAAGGGCCAGCACCATGCCACTTGGCGCTAGCACTAGCGGGTTGACTTCGACCAACGTTGCGTCTTCGTCAACCATGACTTTCCAGAGCTTGACCATGATCGCAATAACCTGATCGCGCACTGCCGGCGGGAAGTGCGCGGCGTCGACAATCTCGGTGGCCTTCTTCTCGTCAACACCTAAAAGCGCATCAACGCGGATCATCGCTAGATCTTGCGGGCGGGTCGCTGCAACTTCTTCGATCTCAACGCCACCGGCAGTGCTCGCCATCGCCAGAAATGCGCGGTTGGCCCGATCCAGCAAGAACGAAACGTAATACTCCTCGGTGATATCAGATGCCTCGGCAACCAGCACTCGATGCACCGTGTGGCCCTTTATATCCATCCCGAGGATCGCGGTTGCGGCCGTCGCGGCCTCTTCCGGATTAGCGGCTAGTTTTACGCCGCCGGCTTTGCCGCGCCCGCCGGTCTTCACCTGGGCCTTGACGACCACCTGACCGCCGATTTTGCGGGCCACCTCGTGGGCGGCGTCCGCGGTAGAACACACCTCACCTGGGGTACCGGGGATCTGGTGCTGCCCAAAAAGGTGCTTGGCCTGATATTCGTACAGATCCACTTAGGCTCCTTGAGGCGCTGCTGGCATCGATGATCTGGTCACTATCGTGACGCTGAGCCTAGTGTCGATCAGTTGCCAGCAGTAACCGTGCGACTGTGATCTTCCACCCATTCGACGATCGACACGGTGGTGGCTCCCGGGGTAAAAATCTTTGCTACCCCTAAGGCCTCCAATTCGATGATGTCACCTTCGGGGATGATGCCACCGCCAAACACGATTATGTCGTCCGCTTTACGGGCCCGCAGGAGGTCCATGATTTCGGCGAACAAGGTCAGGTGGGCACCGGAGAGGATGGACAATCCAATAAAATCAACATCTTCTTGTACCGCCGCATCAACCACCTGCCCCGGTGTTTGATGCAAGCCGGTATAGATGACTTCGATACCGGCATCACGCAGGGCGCGGGCGACAACCTTGGCGCCCCGATCGTGGCCATCGAGCCCGGGTTTGGCAACAAGAACTCGAATTGGACCAGCCATCACGAACCCCTCCTTCAACTTTCCCACCTAGCTAGAAACTAAACACTACCGCGGCGCCATCTAGGTGTTGCCGAATCTCGACGACCGTCGAAAGTACACTATAAATCCCTGGTAGACAGGGCTGGCGGTCGCCCGCAGGTGCCTAACTTAGGAGGTAGCAGATGGTTGCCCCGCGTGACCTGCGGCCCCAATCCCTGATCATTTCTATCTTCGGGGCCTACGGCCGCAATATCGGCGGCTGGTTCTCAGTTAGCACGCTAATTTCCTTGCTCAACGATGTCGGGGTCGACGACCCGGCTGTCCGCAGCGCACTTTCCCGTTTCAAGCGTCGAGGCATCTTAATTTCCGAAAAGCAAAGCGGGATCGCCGGTTACGCACTAAGTGAATCCACCTGGCGAACTTTCGACGTCGGCGATGCTCGGGTGCTGCAACGCCGAACCCCGCCCTCTAATGCCGGCTGGGTACTTGCGGCCTTTTCGATACCTGAGAGCAAGCGTGATGTGCGCTACCGACTGCGCTCGCGGTTAGCCAAGGTGGGATTTGCGCAAGTAGGTGGCGGACTCTGGATTGCGCCAAAGACACTGGAAGTAGATGCGCGCTACGTTGTAGAAGCACTTGGTATCCAAGCTCATGTCGACCTATTTACTGCTGAACACATGGCCTTTCGCCCGACCACCGAAGCTGTGCACCAGTGGTGGGACCTAGCATCGATTGCCAGCGAGTACGAATCCTTCATAGCCGAGTTCAAGAGCCTACGCTCCGCATATGGCCGAGCCACGACACTACCGGCGCCTACTAAGGCCTTCGCCGACTACACCAAAGCGCTAACCGCGTGGCGGCCACTGCCGTACAACGACCCCGGGCTGCCGCGTGAATACCTGCCAACAGTCTGGCCAGGCGACCAAGCCACCGAACTCTTCTATGCGCTACATGATCAACTGGCGCCGGTGGCGCAGCAATATGTAGTCGATGTCATTAAAAGTGCAAACTAGATCAGCTAGAACATGGTTGATGGCTGGCATGGCCCGTAGATCTCGCGAAGCACAGTTACGATCTCCCCGACGGTGGCGTATGCGGTAACCGCCTGAACACACGCCGGCACCACATTCGCACCAGAAGTTGCCGCTGAGCGTAACGCCGCCAATCCCGCCTCTACCTCATCTTGGTTGCGGGTGGCGCGCACCTGCTGGAGACTCGAAATCTGAGTCCGCTCACATTCTGGGTCGATGGCGAAGACCTCGAATGACACAGGTTCGGTAACAAATGCGTTAACTCCGACGACAGTTTTTTCACCGGTGTCGACCGCGCGCGCATACTTGTAGGCGCTGTCACCCAACTCGCTCTGAAAATACCCGGATTCGATACAGGCGAGCGCTCCCCCACGCTCGGCAATATTGGCTATCTCGGCCCAGATTTTGGTTTCCAGTTCATCGGTCAACTGCTCAAGTACATAACTACCCCCGAGCGGATCAACCATCGACGTGACACCAGTTTCAAATGCCACAATTTGCTGGGTACGAAGTGCCAAAGTGGCCGCCGCCTCGGTCGGCACTCCTAGCGCCTCATCAAAGGCACAGACATGCATGGTTTGCACGCCACCTAGTGCAGCCGCCATCGCTTCTATTGAGGTGCGCACCACATTATT
>SHUQ01000002.1 GCA_009694585.1 Candidatus Nanopelagicales bacterium
TGAGTCCGTATGAGAGCGCTAAATTTCCCGACATATTTCGGTAGGTGCCGGCTTTCATCGGCGCTGGTTTGATCTCATATTGAATCGAGAACTCTTCGGTGGTTTCGCCGTATGACCAGCCTGCTTCAAAGGCCCGAAGATTGGCCTTCATGATTTCTGGATTCTTGCCGAACTTAGCTTTCAAGAATTCGACGGTACCTTCGGTGGGCCGGTGGTAGAGCCAGCAAAGTAGGCCGAGGGCAAACATATTTTTCGCCCGCTCGGCATCCTTCTTGGAGATATCTAAATCCTTGAGGGCTTCGACGGTCATCGACGTCAGGGCAATCGGATGCACTTTAAATGGATCGAGTGACCCGTCTTCGATCGGATTGGTTTCGTAGCCGACTTTCACCAAATTGCGTTTGGTGAATTCATCGGTGTTGACAATGATGTCGGCGCCGCGTGGCACATCGTGAAGATTGGCCTTGAGCGCGGCCGGGTTCATTGCGACCAGGACATTTGGTGAGTCGCCGGGGGTCATGATGTCGTGGTCGGCGAAGTGCAACTGGAAAGCCGAGACACCCGGCAAAGTCCCGGCAGGTGCGCGAATCTCGGCTGGGAAGTCGGGGAGGGTCGAGAGGTCGTTACCCATGCCGGCGGTCTCGGAGGTGAACCGGTCTCCGGTTAATTGCATGCCATCGCCGGAGTCACCGGCGAAGCGGATTACGACCCTATCGAGTTGGACGACCTGCTTACTCACGTTGGCTTCTCCTGCGTCGAGCGGCCCGGATGGTGAAACCCATTGTGCCCGGCCCACCAGCTCGGCGCAGCCTCGGGTGGAGATTGGAAAGGAGGTATTCGTCACGTCCCAGGCCCCCGGCAATACCCTCGGACCTGTGACCGCCACCTTGCCAAGCACCCGGACCTACCAGGTGGCCGCTGACCCGAGCCTGCGGGTCCAGATTCTTGATCTCGGGCTCGCCTGCTGCGCCCTAGAGGTGGGGTCGGCCATCGCCACGGGACTGTTGGTTGAGACGGGGTTATTGGCCCCGGCTAATGAGAATGCGAGTCCAGCTGCGGGCACCACGATTTTGCTTATCTCTGGCACCGTCACCGATGCACTGGCGCCGGCGGTGCTGCGTGCGTGGGAGCAACTCCCGGAGCCGAAGGCGGCGGTTTCGTTCGGCGCCTGCGCCAATACCGGTGGTCCCTACTGGGATGCCCCGACTGTGACCAAAGGGATCGATCAATTGGTGCCGATCAATATTTACGTGCCCGGTTGCCCACCAAGACCTGAAGCACTGATCGCCGGGCTGGTAAAAGTCCGTGACGAGATTGTGGTCCGGTGATGCGTGAGGTAGATCAGGTGTTTTGGGCCGACGAATTTCGTGCGCTGCAATCGCAGGGTTACTTTTTCTTTGACTTCTTGACGGCTTATGAACGCGATAGTCAACTCGTGGTTATCGCGCGAGTCGCAAATCCGGAGACGAAGCAGTCGCAGATGCTCACAGCCAAGGTCGACGCCCAGCAAAATTCGATGGCAAGTATTTCGGTTACTTACCCGGGGGCGATCTGGCATGAACGCGAAACTACTGAGATGTTCGGGATTAGTTTTGTTGGTTTGGAGGACGCGCGCCCACTGTTGAGGCGGTCGATGCTGGGGCGCCCGCCCTTGCTGAAGTCAAGTGTGCTCGCCGCTCGCATGTTGAAGCCGTGGCCGGGGCAGCCATCGCATCGCAAGCAGCAGCCGGTTGGTGTGGTAGATGATTGGCTGCAGTTATGACAACTGTTGACCGAATCCCAGCTCAGTCGCACGGTGTGATCGCCCTTAGCGCATCAGCGTGCACCTCGTGCATGATTTGCGTCCGCGAATGCCCAGCTTGGTGCATCGAACTCGAGAGCCATGATGAAGAAGTAACCGAGCCGGGTGCTCGCCGTCCGCGAACCGTAAGTGTGCTTGATGTTTTCACGATTGATTATGGACTCTGCATGTACTGCGGGATTTGTGTTGACGTCTGCCCGTTTGATGCTTTGGCATGGCAACCTGATTTTGATTACGCATCGGGTAGCGCCACCGGGCTAGTTCAGGGGATCAACGAACTCGAGTCTTGGGGAAAGGTCCGGGAGTAATCCGCACGGTCAGCGGTAGTTGACGAACTGAACGGCAAAGTCGAGCTCGGCTTCCTTGACCAACGCCTGCACCGCTTGTAGGTCATCACGGCTCTTGCTCGAGACGCGGAGTTCCTCGCCCATTACCTGTGACTTAACGCCCTTGGGGCCCTCATCGCGAATGAGCTTGCCCAACTTCTTGGCCTGCTCTTGGGTAATACCAGCTTTGAAGGTGCCGTCGATCTTGTACTCCTTGCCAGATGACCGGGGGTCCTTGGCTTCAAAACACTTAAGGCTAAGTCCGCGCTTGATGATCTTTTCTTTGAAGACATCAAGGGCCGCCTTGGCGCGCTCTTCGGTGCTGGAGGTGATTTCAACACCGAGTTCACCTTTCCACTCGATCGTGGTGCCGGTGTTCTTGAAGTCGAACCGTTGCGCTAACTCCTTCGCGGCTTGGTTCAGGGCATTGTCGGCCTCTTGATGATCGACTTTCGAGACGATGTCAAAGCTGCTGTCAGCCATTTTGCCTCCCTCTAGAACCCATCTTGCCGACTTAGATAACTAGGTGTCATCCTCCCGGAGTGCGGTAGTGGACACCTGACCGGGGTGGTGGTGTCAGCCTGTAAGGTGTGCCGAGTCTCGCCTTCGGGCGCGGCAAGGCAGGTTGCCCGAGTGGCCAATGGGAGCGGGCTGTAAACCCGTCGGTTAACGCCTTCGAAGGTTCGAATCCTTCACCTGCCACCATCTTGGCCGGCCATGTTGCGTGGGTGCGCGCGTTTTGGTCGTGAAACCGACCAAAACTTAGGGTTTCACGACCAAAACGCGCGCACTCAGCAAGGTCCGCTCCAAAAGGCGCAGCGCTAATTTGCTGCAACAATTGCCGAGGAGAACCTGCGGTCAGAACAGCAGTCACGAAGGTCACCGATTTTGCAGGTGAAAGTAAATGACTGATTCGACTGCTACTAATGCTGGCCCTAATTCGTCCATCAAGCGGATGGTTATCTGCGTCTGCTTGGGCAACGTGTGCAACATGATTCCCGAGACCGAGCTTTTCGGTTGCTACTGAATTTTCGAATCCTCGTGCTCATGGGCTAGGTTCCCGCCAATCAACACTCCGGTGACCAAGATGAGCATCAGCAATGCCATGACCGCATTTTGAAATGCTGGCTCTAGCCCATTCCACTTGGAGTTCAGATACATGATGAACCAGTTGCCACCGACCACCATGAATCCGAAGAAGAAAACAGCAAGGCCCACGATGCCGCCAACGTAGGTCCATTTTTGGGTATGTCCCCAGCGCGGGCAGGTGCTCGAATTTCTTAAGCCCTTAACGCCGGCGATGAGCAGCAAAATACCTGTGCTGGCCTCCCCGGCTATCACGCCGACATACCCGATGGCTTGGAACCAGGTGGCATCGACAAATCGCCACTGGAATCCGCTATCAGCGGGCACGCCATCCCCACTGATGACACCTTGTACGAAGGACCAGTTGCTCCCTTGGGGATTTACTGGATTGGTGATGTTGTCGAAGGCAACCACTAGTTAGTAAGTCGCGACCATCAAGACAAAGATTGATGCAACTACGCGTGCCATTCGCCAAACCGACCAAGTTGCCATGATGATCTATCCAGCTTTAATCAAATGGGTAGCTAACCCCTGTTAGTTGCTCGCTGACCTGCCAGAGCCGGCGGGCATCGGCGGCATTTAGGGCTGCTTTGGAGCGCCCGACAATCTTGGGATAACCCCTGGTTTCCATGAACCCATCCGGGCCTATGTAGGTGTCGCCGGCGAGGCCGGGTGCGGTGGCGGCAAAGAGCGTAGGCAAGGCTCCCATCGCTGCCGATTGCGACATGATGTTTCCGCTCAGTGAGGTCAACTTCGCTTCGATTGTGCTGCCGCGCATGCTCGGCCCGACACTTTGCAGGTTGGTGGACGCAAACCCCGGGTGGGCAGCGAGCGCGAGGATCGATAGGTGGGCCTGGTCAATGCGGCGTTGGAGTTCCGCCGTGAACAAGAGATTGGCGAGTTTGCTCTGCCCGTAGGCCCGCCACTGCCGATAGTGCTTTTCACCCATCAGGTCGTCAAAGTTTATCTGCCCCATGCGATGGGCTTGTGAGGCAACGGTGACGACCCGGGAGTTAGGGACGGCCACTAGGGCGGGCAAGAGCAAACCGGTCAGGACAAAGTGTCCAAGGTGATTGGTGCCAATTTGCATCTCGAAGCCGTCGGCGGTCGCCCGCTTTGGGATTGCCATAATCCCGGCATTATTGATGAGCAGGTCCAGGCCCTGAGAGTTGGCGGCGGACCAGCTTTGGGCGAAGGCGCGCACGCTGGCTAGATCGGCTAGATCCAGCCGGGCGAGTTCAACTTGCGCACCCGGGGCGGTGGCGCGAATCTTGTCGGCGGCCTGGTGACCCTTGTCGAGGTTGCGGACAGCCATGGTGACTTTGGCACCGTGAGCCGCTAGCGCTTTGGAGGTGCAAAACCCCAGACCGGAGTTGGCGCCGGTGACGATGACGGTGCGGCCGGTTAGGTCCGGTAAATCGGAGGTGTTCCACTTCTGGGCGGCTGTCTGCTTCATGCACGAAGTATTGGGGTTCGCGCTAAAACCTGCAGTTTGGGTACCATTTTCGTTCTTGACTGCCTCTCTTGTACGCTTGCGGGGGTTTTGTGCCCCAATAGCTCAGACGGCAGAGCGTCTCCATGGTAAGGAGAAGGTCTACGGTTCGATTCCGTATTGGGGCTCGGTTGGTGCACCCGCCCCCGCGGAGGCACCCCAAGGCGGGGTAGCTCAGTTGGTAGAGCAAGCGGCTCATAATCGCTGTGTCGCCGGTTCAAGTCCGGCCTCCGCTACTTCGCAAGAAGAACGACAAGGGTCATGCGACCGCGTGACTGCTAGGCGAGTTGCTCAAAGGGAAGAGGAAGTGCCGTGGCCAAGGCCAGCGACGTACGACCAAAGATCACCATGGCGTGCGAAGATTGCAAAGACCGTAATTACATAACCAAGAAGAACCGCCGCAACGATCCCGATCGCCTTGAGGCGAAGAAGTTCTGCCCGAAGTGCAATAAGCACACCGTGCACAAAGAGACCCGCTAGTTCTGCGTCGCTGACAGATGGCGCTTAACCCGGATTTGATTGGCCGCACCTACCCGCCGAGTGAGCCTTATCTCGTCGGTCGCGAGAAGATTCGCGAATTTGCACGGTCTATTGGCGATGAAAACCCTGCCTACCACGATGTAGCGGTGGCGCAGGGTCTTGGTTACGCCGACGTGGTGGCACCCCCGACCTTCGCTTTCACGTTCGTATTCGCTTCCGCTGCAGTGGTAATCCTCGATCCTGATCTGGGTCTTGACTACACCAAGGTTGTGCACGGTGAACAATCTTTCGTTTACTCGCGACCGATAGTTGCTGGCGATGAACTCGTGGTCATTAACACGATTGAAAACATTCGTGCCGCCGCCGGCAATGACATGATCACCGTTAAGAGCGTGGTTAGCACGACTTCGGGCGAGCCCGTTGTTGTCACCACGAAGGTGATTGTCGCTCGCGGGACGGATGCCCAATGACCACGAATTTGAAATTTGCGAATGTCGAAGTGGGCACCAAACTGCCCGCTCTGTCGGTTCCGATTCAACGTCTTGACTTGATCAGGTATGCAGGTGCCTCCGGTGACTTCAACATCATCCATTGGAATGAGCGCTTCGCCACTTCGGTCGGCCTGCCGAATGTGATCGCCCATGGGATGTTCACCATGGCATCAGCCATTCGGGTCGTGACCGATTGGGTTGGCGATCCAGGGGCGGTTGTCGAGTATGGAGTCAGATTCACACGAACAGTGCCGGTGCCTGACGATGGTGTTGGTGTGCTGCTCGAAATCAGCGGTGAAGTAACCGAGTTACTAGCAGCCGGTCGCGTGCGGGTCACTTTGACGGCATCCAGCGCCGGGCAAACGGTGCTCGGCAAAGCGCAGGCTGTGGTTCAACTCGCGTGAGCGCAGCCCCGAGCGAGATCATCGACCTCGCCGAGCGCCGGCAAGCCGCTCGTGTGGCGCGTGACTTTGAGCTCGCGGATCAACTGCGCGACCAGATTGCAACGGCGGGCTGGATACTGGCCGACACCGCTGATGGATTTCAACTTTCGGTGAAGCCGCCATTCAAAGTTCATGCGACCCTCGCTGATGCGCTAATGGACACCGCACCGGTGGGTGAAGTCGGTTGCGGTATCGGGGTGATCGTTGACGGCTGGCCAGCTGATGTGCGCACTTGCTTGACCGCCCTGTTGGCATTTGCGCCCAAAGAGGTAGCGGTCATCGCACTTGATCTGGGAAATGTTGACGGCTCCGGCCTAGTTGCACATGAGATCTCCCAATTGCACCCGGATCGCCTGCGTGTTATCCATGTGGCCCAAGTCTTGGAGCAGGTGGGTTGGGGTAGAGCAACGGGTGCGCTCATTGAGTTGGATCCCGCCGCCGCTCACGTCGTTATGGACATGTCTTCAGTTTTGACCGGTGATGCGATAACACCCTTATTAGCCGCGTTGCAGGAGCCAGGTGTCGTCGCCGCGGGCTGGAAAGGCACCAATGTTGATGTCAGTGACTGGAGATCGGTCGTTGACGCAGGGCCCGGCGAGGTCGATGTGCTCTTGGGTTACTTGATGGTCGTTGATAGAACAGCAGCGCTAGCGACACCGCCAAATCCAAAGGCGAAGTTCTACCGAAACGGCGATCTTGAATGGTCATTGCTGCTGCGGGCTGCCGGCGGGCAACTGGTGGTGCCGACCGATGACCTCCCGGTCGAGCAAGGCCGGCACCATGGGTATCACGACTCAGATCCAGACCTTCGCGAACGGGAGTCGAAGAAGAACTACGAACGACTCCTCAAGCAATTTCGCGGACGTGCCGACATACTCGCGCCAAAGTCCTCATAGGCTGGCGACCATGCGTCTAGCAGACCTAACCACGATGGGTGTTGGTGGTACGCCCGATGTGCTGCGCACGTGTATCGCGACCAATGAGTTAATCGAACGTGTACGAAAGTTGGACGATGCCCGCGAAGCTGTTCTCATCCTCGGGGGCGGCAGTAACATCTTGATGGGCGATGGTCCGTTTCATGGCACTGTTCTACAGGTGGCAACGCGCGGAATTGAGGTTGAAGTCGGCGATGCCGACGTACGACTGACCGTGGCGGCCGGCGAACCTTGGGATGACCTGGTTGAACTCTGTGTCGTCAATGGTTGGTCGGGTATTGAAGCCCTTTCGGGTATCCCGGGGCTCGTCGGTGCAACGCCAATTCAAAATGTCGGTGCTTACGGTCAAGAGATTTCGCAGGTGATTGAATCCGTTAGGGTGCTGGATCGCGTTAATGGGTCAGTCGAAGTTTTCGACAATGCTGATTGCCTTTTTGAATATCGATCCAGCATCTTTAAGCGTCAACCAAATCGCTGGCTAATTGTCGCGGTCACGCTCGTGCTGAGTAAGGATGCTAAGTGCGGTGTTCGTTACGCCGAGCTAGCTACCGCACTGGGTATCGACATTGACGGGTTGGCTACTCCGGTCGAAGTTAGGTCTGCGGTGCTGGGGCTAAGAGCAGCAAAAGGCATGGTACTTAATGCTCATGATGAAGATAGCCGTAGTGCCGGGTCTTTCTTCACCAATCCGATTGTCAGCGACGAAATTGCCGCACGAATTCCGGGGGCTTGCCCTAGGTATCCGGCCGCAACCGGCGTGAAATTAAGTGCAGCGTGGTTGATTGAGCAAGCCGGCGTTACTAAAGGCTGGCGCCTTACCGAAAGTTCACCGGTTCGGGTTTCCAATAAACACACGTTGGCCATCGTTGCTGCGCGTGGTGCAACATCAGCGGAGGTAATCCATCTAGCGTCACATATTCAACAGTTAGTAATGACAAAGTATGGAATCAAGTTGGAGCCTGAACCCACTTTGGTCAACTGCACCGTCGGCACCGCTTAAGTTTGTTACTGGGCCTCGCCGAGCAGTGCCGCCATGCGGTTGACTCCTTCGACGATGTCATCGTCACCAAGTGCGTACGACAGGCGTAAATAGCCCGGGGTGCCGAAAGCTTCACCTGGCACCACTGCAACTTCGGCTTCGTCCAAGATGACACCGGCGAGAGCGGCAGACGAACTAATCTCGGTGCCGCGAATCGTTTTGCCGATCAAGCCCTTGACCGATGGGTAGACGTAGAAAGCGCCCTCGGGCAATGGGCAAGTGACACCTGGTATGGCATCGAGCAGGCCGGTGATCAACTTGCGGCGGCGATCAAAGGCAAGTTTCATCTCATCGACCGCGGCAAGGTCGCCGGAGATCGCGGCGAGGGCGGCCACCTGCGAGATGTTCGCGACATTTGAAGTTGAGTGTGATTGGAGGTTGGTCGCAGCCTTGATGACATCAAGTGGCCCGATCATCCAGCCCACGCGCCAGCCGGTCATCGCGTAGGTTTTTGCCACCCCATTGACGATTACGCAGGTATCGGCCAGGCCGGGCACGAGTACCGGAATTGATGAGAATTCGGCGTCTCCATAAACCAGGTGCTCGTAGATCTCATCGGTGACCACCCAAATGCTATTGGCTAGTGCCCATTCGCCGATGGCCTTGACTTCGGCGGGGGAGTACACCGCACCGGTTGGGTTAGAGGGCGAGACGAAGACCAAAACCTTGGTTCGCGGGGTACGGGCGGCCTCAAGCTGGGCGACGGTGGCCCGGTACCCGCTGGTCTCGTCGGTCATGATTTCAACAGGTACCCCGCCGGCCAGCCGGATAGCTTCTGGGTAGGTGGTCCAGTAGGGGGCGGGCAAGATCGCTTCGTCACCTGGGTCAAGGAGAGCCGCAAAAGTGTTGTAGAGAGCCTGCTTGCCACCATTGGTGACAAGTACCTGGGCCGCGGTCACCGCGTAGCCTGAATCGCGCCGGGTTTTAGCAGCGATCGCCTCTTTCAACTCCGGCAGCCCACCGGCCGGGGTGTAGCGGTGCCACTTGGGCAAGCTGGCTGCGGCGATCGCAGCCTCGACGATGTAGGCGGGGGTCGGAAAGTCGGGTTCACCTGCCCCAAAACCAATAACCGGCCGGCCGGCCGCCTTTAGGGCTTTGGCTTTGGCATCGACGGCCAAAGTCGCCGACTCGGTGATTGCGGCGATCCGGCGGGATACTCGGGGGACAGGTGGCGGGGTCATGGGGTCAGTATTTCAGGCGGCCGATACTGGGTTCGCGTCGGTGCAGATCTAGGCGATCAGCGGGTTTTGCGGGTGCTACTGGGCCGGATTGGACCCCTCCGCCGGTGGGCCCGTAGACTCTCGGACGCGGTTGGTCCGTTGGCGTCAGCCTGCCCACAGGGTGACACTCGGTCGGCCAAAGGGTCGTAGCTCAATTGGTAGAGCACCGGTCTCCAACACCGACGGTTGGGGGTTCAAGTCCCTCCGGCCCTGCGCAGATGCACGAGCAGCTTAACCGCACGAAAAGCACGGCCGAGATAACTCATACGACGATACGAAGGCGAGTAATGACCGACACCGACGTCTCCCAAGGCCGCGAAAGCGGATCGGGTGACCGTAAGCGCCCCGGGTTCTTTGGGCGCTTAGCGTTGTTCGTTCGCCAAGTCATCGTTGAGCTTCGCAAAGTAATTTGGCCCACTCGCAAGGAACTTATTGCCTACACCACTGTTGTGATCGTGTTTGTTGTACTCATAGCCGCGATCATCGCGGGCTTTGATTACGTATTCACTAAAGGTGTCTTGTTCGTCTTTGGATAATCAAGAACTTTCCGACCACCGAACGAGGAGATAGCCCACCGTGTCCGAGCAGGACCAGCAACAGCCCGCACCTTCGGCGGATCCATTCGCGATAGCTCAGCCCGAGTCTGCGGACTTCGCGGTAGCAGACGCGGACGCGCTCCTTGCTGAATTGCTGGCAGGTGAAGCCATTGTCGAGGAGCTCGCCGAGGAAGCCATTGTCGAGGAGCTCGCCGAGGAAGCCATTGTCGAGGAGCTCGCCGAAGCGATCGTAGAAGAAATTCTTGTAGAAGAAGTTCTAGCGGAAGCCGCCTTGCTTGAGGAAGGGCTAGCCGAAGAGGACGAAGTCGACCCGATCGCGGAGTTCCGGGAGCAGATGCGCTTAGCACCGGGCGACTGGTACGTAATTCACTCTTATGCCGGATTTGAAAACAAGGTCAAGATGAACCTTGAATCGCGCATCAACTCACTGAGCATGGAGGACTACATCTTCCAGGTCGAGGTGCCGATGGAAGAAGTCACCGAGATTAAGAGTGGTGTGCGCAAGCAGGTGCGCCGCAATAAGTTCCCCGGATATGTGCTCGTGCGTCTTGACCTAACCGATGAGTCTTGGGGCGTTGTTCGACATACGCCAGGTGTCACCGGTTTCGTGGGCCATGGCCATCAGCCGTCGCCACTTTCGGTTGACGAGGTCACCGCGATCTTGGCCCCAGTGCCGGAGAAGAAGGCTGGAGTGCCGGGAAGCCAGAACGCGGGAGGGGTGGCTGCGGCCGAGGCAATTTACGTTGACTTCTTGGTCGGCGATTCGGTCACGGTTGTCGATGGGCCCTTCGCAACTTTGCACGCGACAATTTCCGAAATCAATATCGAAGGGCAAAAAGTCACCGGTTTGGTCGAGATATTCGGTCGCGAAACCCCGGTTGAACTCGCTTTCAGTCAGATCGACAAGAACTAACCGCTAACTCCCCGGGGGCGCCGTCTCCGGGTCACCACAACGAAGGACCTGACACACCATGGCACCGAAGAAAAAGAAGGTCACCGGCCTGATCAAGCTGCAGATTCAAGCTGGTCTGGCAAACCCGGCTCCGCCCGTTGGCCCAGCACTAGGTCAGCACGGCGTTAACATCATGGAGTTCTGCAGGGCCTATAACGCGGCCACGGAGAACCAGCGCGGCAATGTGATTCCCGTTGAGATCACGGTCTACGAAGACCGTTCATTTGATTTCACCCTCAAGACGCCACCGGCTTCAAGGTTGATCCTTAAGGCCGCCGGTCTCGAAAAGGGATCGGGTAATCCGCCAAAGGTTAACGCCGGCTCGATCACCAAGAACCAGGTGCGCGAGATTGCCGAAACCAAGATGCCTGATCTCAATGCCAATGACGTCGATGCCGCGATGAAGATCATCGAAGGCACCGCCCGCCAGATGGGTATTACTGTCACGGCATAGCAAATGAACCGAGTGGGAGGGCCAGCGTGGCCCGCCGACCACAACCTGCGAAGGAGCAGCGATGAAGCGCAGTAAGGCATATTTGAAGGCCGAAGAACTTATTGATCAAGAAGCCCTATATTCGCCACTTTCGGCCGTCCGAATCGTCAAGAAGGGCATCTCAACCAAGTTTGATCCGACCGTTGAGGTCGCAATGCGACTTGGTGTTGATCCCCGCAAGGCCGATCAAATGGTGCGAGGCACCGTCAATCTTCCACACGGCACCGGCAAGACCGCCCGAGTCCTGGTTTTTGCCAACGGGGAAAAAGCCGATGAGGCCCGCGCTGCCGGTGCTGACTTTGTTGGCTCCGATGAGCTGATCGCCAAGGTTGCAGGTGGCTGGACGGATTTCGACGCTGCGGTAGCTACCCCAGATCTCATGGGCAAGGTCGGCACGCTAGGCAAGGTGCTCGGCCCCCGCGGCTTGATGCCCAATCCAAAGACCGGCACCGTCACGATGGATGTCGCCAAAGCGGTTGATGACATCAAGGGTGGCAAGATCGAGATGCGGATTGATAAGCATGCGAATATGCAGTTCCCCATCGGTAAAGCTTCTTTCACCGAGCAACAGTTGGTTGAGAACTACGCGGCAGCTCTGGACGAGGTACTGCGGTTGAAGCCACCGTCGGCCAAGGGTCGCTACGTCAAGAAGGCCACGATTTCGGCCACGATGGGCCCAGGGGTGCCGGTTGACCCAAACCGGGTCAAGAACTTAACCGCCGAGGATGAAATCTAGGATTTGCCAAAGATGGGACAGGCCCTCTAGCCTGCCCCTACCAAAGACCGCTGGTCGCGCCAGCCCCGGAACCCCTGGGATGGCGTCGAAGGCCCCGCTCAAGCGGGCGGCCCGCGCAGGATAACGAAGCTAGGCCGCAAATTGCGGTTCCCAGCCCCGTGCGCCTGCGCCGGGGCGTTCTGCTTGTTGGGACCGCAACGAAAGGAGCCCCATGGCCCGGCCGACAAAGGTGACGACTGTCGCCGATCTCGCCGACCACTTCCGCACCTCCAGTGCGACTGTGCTCACTGAATATCGCGGACTCACCGTCGCGCAACTCAAAGAACTGCGACGCTCACTCGGTGACACTGTGACCTACGCAGTAGTGAAGAACACCCTGACCAAGATTGCTGCCAAAGATGCCGGTGTTACCGGTATCGATGGTCTCTTGCATGGCCCGAGCGCTATTGCCTTCATCAAGGGCGATGCTGTTGACGCGGCCAAGGGGATTCGAAATTTTGCAAAAGCCAACCCGGCACTTGTGATCAAGGGCGGGGTGATGGATGGCGTACTTCTAAGTGCGCAAGAAATCGCTCGGCTCGCCGATCTTGAGTCCCGCGAGGTATTGCTGGCCAAGATGGCATACGCCATGAAGGCCAAGCAGTCGCAGGCTGCAGCATTGTTCTCGGCGCCCCTGTCTAAGGCGGCTAGGGCACTTGGGGCACTTCAGGCCAAGCTGGCCGCTGCCGCACCGGTTGCTGCCGCACCGGTTGCTGACGCACCGGTTGCTGACGCACCGGTTGCTGACGCACCGGTTGCTGACGCACCGGTTGCTGACGCACCGGTTGCTGAAGAAGAAGTGACCGAAGAAGTTGTTGTTGCCAAAGAAGTTGTTGCTGAAGTAGTTACTGAGGAAATCCCCGAGGGCTAAAGCCCACCACCACCCGGCCCTTCGGGGTAATACCCCACCGGAAAACCGAAAGGACGCCACCATGGCGAAGATGAGCACAGATCAACTGCTTGATGCATTCAAGGAGATGACCCTCCTCGAACTCTCTGAGTTCGTGAAGGTCTTTGAAGGTACCTTCGACGTAACTGCGGCAGCACCTGTTGCTCTTGCGGTCGCAGCACCTGTTGGCGCTGGCGGCGCTGGCGGCGACGCCGGCGGTTCCGCTGACCAAGATGAGTTCGATGTCATCCTCGAAGTTGCGGGCGAGAACAAGATTCCCGTCATCAAGGAGGTGCGTGCTCTCACCAACCTCGGGCTCAAGGAGGCCAAGGATCTGGTTGAGGCTGCACCCAAGGCCGTGCTGGAGAAGGTCAACAAGGCGGCAGCTGAGAAGGCAAAGGCCGTTCTTGAGGCTGCCGGCGCCACCGTTTCAGTCAAGTAGTTTTTAGCGGCCTAGGCAGCGAGCGAAAGAGACTTCCCTTCGGGGGCGCCTCTTTCGCTGTCCGGAGGGTCTTGCAAAATCGGACAAAACGGGTGCCTAGGTTGCGGTCTGGTCACAGTACGCGGGCGGCCCCTTGACTCTTGGGCTCTGGGCAGTCACGATTTGAACGCACGCAAATCCCGTTCAGAGCTCGTTTCACGATGACGTAATCAAGGTTAGTCCGGCTAAGGGTTAAGAAGTCACCGCTGTCGCCGCCGGGCCACCTGATTACCTTGAGGGGAAACGAAGATCTAGGGGGGTTAGACAGCGGTTTGCCCAAGGGGTATACTGCCGCTCTGCGCTGCCATCCTTTCGACCCAATGCCTGAACCGTCATTTGACAGTTCGGGCTGGCTGTCATGGACCAAGGCGCAAGTTCCAGCCCAATACCAATAGCAGCGCCCTCGGAAGGATCTACTCTTGGCCGCCACGCGCATCTCAGAAGTCAGCCCGCTTTCCCCCGAACTTCGCCGGACCTCCTTCGCTAAGATCCGCGAGCCGCTTGCGGTCCCGGATCTACTCGCACTGCAAACCGCCAGCTTCCACTGGCTACTCGGGCGCCCAGAGTGGCAAGCGCGCGTGGCTGCAGCGATTGCCGCGGGTAATACCGAGATCCCACAGGACTCAGGCCTGACGGAGATCTTCGAAGAGATCAGCCCGATCGAGGACTTCGCCGGGATGATGTCATTGTCATTTCGCGATCATCGCTTCGAGCCCTCCAAGTACACCGTCGACCAGTGCCGCGAGAAGGACTTCACCTACTCGGCACCGCTGTTCGTAACCGCGGAGTTCATGAACAATGAGACCGGCGAAATCAAGTCGCAGACCGTGTTCATGGGCGACTTCCCGCTGATGAGCGATAAAGGCACTTTCATCATTAACGGCACCGAGCGCGTAGTTGTTTCACAGCTCGTGCGGTCGCCAGGTGCCTACTTCGAGCGCTCCGTCGATAAGGCGACCGACAAAGATGTTTATGTCGCAAAGTTGATTCCGAGCCGCGGTGCCTGGCTTGAGTTTGAGATCGATAAGAAGGATCTCGTCGCGGTGCGCGTTGACCGCAAGCGCAAGCAGCCTGTCAGTGTGCTGTTGAAGGCGCTCGGCATGACAACCGAGCAGATCGTTGAGCGTTTCGGCCAGTACGAAACTTTCATGGCAACGTTGGAGAAGGATCACATTGCCACGCAAGAAGACGCGCTGCTTGATATTTACCGCAAGCTGCGTCCAGGCGAACCACCCACGGTTGACAACGCCAGGAACCTACTCGACAATTTCTACTTCAACCCCAAGCGCTATGACCTCGCAAAAGTTGGTCGATACAAGATCAACAAGAAGCTAGGTCTTGACTTGCCGTTAACCCAAAGTGTTTTGACTCTTGAAGATATCGTGGCAACGGTTGAGTACATCGTGCGTTTGCACGCAGGTTTAACCACCATAGAAGGCCCACGCGGGGAAGTTGCCTGCGAGACCGACGATATCGACCACTTTGGTAATCGGCGCTTGCGTACCGTTGGTGAACTGATCCAAAACCAGATTCGCACGGGACTTTCACGCATGGAGCGCGTGGTTCGTGAGCGCATGACAACCCAAGATGTCGAGGCGATCACCCCGCAGACTCTGATCAATATCCGCCCGGTGGTGGCATCGATCAAGGAGTTTTTCGGCACCTCGCAGCTCTCGCAGTTCATGGATCAGACCAACCCACTGGCGGGCCTGACCCATAAGCGTCGCCTGTCGGCACTTGGCCCGGGCGGTTTGTCGCGTGAGCGCGCTGGCTTCGAAGTCCGCGACGTCCATCCATCCCATTACGGCCGCATGTGCCCTATCGAGACCCCTGAAGGCCCGAACATCGGTCTGATCGGCTCGTTGGCAACCTACGGTCGAGTCAATGCCTTCGGCTTTGTCGAGACCCCTTACCGCAAGGTAATCAAGGGCAGTGTCACTGACCAGATCGATTACCTGACCGCTGATGAAGAAGACCTCTATGTCATCGCGCAGGCCAATACCCCTATCGATGCTGACGGCAGAATGCACGAAGATCGTGTTCTCGTTCGTCGCAAGGGTGGCGATGTTGATTACATCCTGCCAAACGATGTCGATTACATGGACGTCTCACCGCGCCAGTTGTGGTCGGTTGCCACCGCGATGATTCCATTCCTCGAGCATGACGATGCGAACCGCGCGCTGATGGGTTCGAACATGCAGCGGCAGGCAGTCCCGTTGCTTCGCGCCGAGGCACCGCGCGTTGGCACCGGCATGGAGTTCCGCTCGGCTTATGACGCCGGTGACATCGTCACCGCGTTACAGGACGGCACGGTTGCCGAAGTTTCGGCTGACTCGGTCACCATCGCGTACGACGACGGTGGAACCTACACCCACCGTTTGGAGAAATTCCATCGCTCCAACCAAGGCACGTGCTTTAACCAGCGCCCAATAGTTGTCGAAGGCCAGCATGTTGTTAAGGGTCAGGTGATAGCTGACGGCCCGTCCACCGATCTAGGTGAGATGGCCCTTGGCAAGAACCTGCTTGTTGCATTCATGCCTTGGGAGGGTCACAACTACGAAGACGCCATCATTTTGAGCCAGCGTTTGGTCCAAGATGACGTCCTATCTTCGATCCATATCGAAGAGCATGAAGTTGATGCACGCGATACCAAGCTCGGCCCCGAAGAAATCACGCGCGATATCCCCAATGTCTCAGACGAGGTACTTGCTGATCTTGATGAGCTCGGGATCATCCGTGTTGGCGCCGATGTGGTGCCAGGTGACGTCCTTGTAGGCAAGGTCACGCCAAAGGGTGAAACTGAGCTCACCCCAGAAGAGCGTTTGTTGCGGGCAATTTTTGGCGAGAAGGCGCGCGAAGTGCGCGACACCTCGTTGAAGGTGCCACACGGCGAATCCGGCAAGATCATTGAGGTTCGCGTTTTTGACATCGAAGAGGGTGACGAACTCCCGCCGGGGGTCAATCAATTAGTCCGCGTTTATATTGCGCAAAAGCGCAAAATCACCGAGGGCGACAAGTTGGCCGGACGCCATGGCAACAAGGGTGTCATTTCCAAGATTTTGCCGGTCGAAGACATGCCCTTCCTCGAAGATGGCACTCCGGTCGACATTGTCCTTAATCCACTCGGTGTTCCTGGCCGCATGAACGTGGGCCAGATCCTCGAGACCCACTTGGGTTGGGCGGCAACTGCCGGCTGGAAGGTGGATCCAAGTGATCCTCGGGCGAAGCGGCTGCCAGAGCAGATGCATTCAGCGCCGCGTGGTTCCAAAGTTGCGACACCAGTATTTGATGGTGCTCGTGAAGATGAACTCGCTTTACTGCTGGAGTCAACCCTACCTACCGATGACGGCTTCACCCTCGTTGGTGCGGACGGCAAGGCGCAGTTGTTTGACGGACGCAGTGGTGAGCCTTACCCGGGTCGAGTCTCGGTTGGTTACATCTACATCCTCAAACTTCTGCACTTAGTCGACGACAAGATCCATGCTCGCTCGACCGGCCCGTACTCGATGATCACCCAGCAACCACTGGGCGGCAAGGCGCAGTTCGGTGGCCAGCGATTTGGCGAAATGGAGGTCTGGGCTCTTGAGGCTTATGGCGCTGCCTACGCACTGCAGGAGCTCTTGACCATCAAGTCCGATGACGTTCTTGGCCGCGTGAAGGTGTACGAGGCCATTGTCAAGGGCGAGAACATCCCCGAGCCAGGTATCCCTGAATCATTCAAGGTGCTCGTTAAGGAGATGCAGTCGCTGTGCCTCAACGTCGAGGTGCTCTCGAGTGACGGCATGTCCATTGAGATGCGAGATTCTGATGACGACGTGTTCCGCGCCGCTGAAGAACTTGGCATCGACCTGTCCCGCCGCGAACCCAGCAGTGTTGACGAGATCTAGACCCGCTAAGGCATTTCCAAACTCAGTTTTAACCGAACGAAGGACACAAAAGTGTTAGATGTCAACTTCTTCGATGAATTGCGCATCGGCTTGGCAACTGCCGATGACATTCGCACTTGGTCATTTGGCGAGGTGAAGAAGCCAGAGACGATTAACTACCGCACGCTCAAGCCGGAGAAGGACGGCTTGTTCTGCGAGAAGATCTTCGGGCCGACCCGTGACTGGGAGTGCTACTGCGGCAAGTACAAGCGCGTGCGCTTCAAGGGCATTATCTGCGAGCGATGCGGAGTTGAAGTCACGCGCGCCAAGGTGCGGCGTGAGCGCATGGGGCACATCGAGCTCGCGGCTCCGGTGACTCATATTTGGTACTTCAAGGGCGTCCCAAGCCGGTTGGGTTACCTGCTCGACTTAGCACCGAAGGATCTAGAAAAGGTCATCTATTTCGCTGCCTACATGATTACCTGGGTTGACGAAGACGAGCGCCACAAGCAACTGCCGAGCCTCGAAAATCAACTTGGTGTCGAGAAGAAGCAGATCGCCAAGCGTCGTGATTCCGATATCGAAACCCGGGCCAAGAAACTCGAAGCCGATCTAGCAGAACTCGAAGCCGAGGGTGCCAAGTCTGACATCCGCCGTAAGGTCCGCGAGTCTGGTGAGCGTGAGATGGCAGCCATTCGCCGTCGCGCCGACGCGGAGATCGATCGACTGGATCGGGTGTTCGACCGTTTTAAGTCACTGAAGGTCCAAGACCTCGAGGGTGACGAAATGCTGTTCCGCGAGATGCGTGACCGCTATGGCCGCTGGTTTGACGGCGGCATGGGTGCCGCTGCGATTCAAAAGCGTCTTCAGACCTTCGATCTTGAGGCCGAGTCGGTCATCTTGCGCGACATCATCACCAATGGCAAGGGTCAAAAGAAGACCCGTGCTCTCAAGCGTCTCAAGGTGGTGCAGGCCTTCTTGAGCACGACTAACTCGCCCTCGGGCATGGTGCTTGACGCTGTGCCGGTTATCCCACCGGATCTGCGTCCGATGGTGCAACTTGATGGTGGTCGGTTCGCGACGAGTGATCTCAACGACCTCTATCGTCGTGTCATTAACCGCAATAACCGGTTGAAGCGTTTACTTGATCTTGGCGCCCCCGAAATCATCGTGAACAACGAAAAGCGCATGCTCCAAGAGGCGGTAGATGCACTCTTCGACAACGGTCGTCGTGGCCGCCCGGTCACGGGCCCGGGCAACCGGGCGCTTAAGTCGCTGTCCGACATGCTCAAGGGCAAGCAGGGCCGCTTCCGCCAGAACCTGCTTGGCAAGCGCGTTGACTACTCGGGCCGTTCGGTAATTGTGGTCGGCCCGCAATTGAAACTGCACCAGTGCGGCCTGCCCAAGCAAATGGCCTTGGAGCTCTTCAAGCCCTTCGTCATGAAGCGCCTGGTCGATCTAAACCATGCGCAGAACATCAAGAGTGCCAAGCGCATGGTCGAGCGGTCACGTCCGGTGGTGTGGGATGTGCTCGAAGAGGTCATCTCCGAGCATCCGGTACTCCTGAACCGGGCGCCTACCCTGCACCGCTTGGGGATCCAAGCTTTTGAACCACAACTGATCGAGGGCAAGGCAATCCAGATTCACCCACTCGTCTGCACCGCATTTAACGCGGACTTCGACGGTGATCAGATGGCGGTGCACGTGCCGTTGTCGGCCGAGGCGCAAGCTGAGGCCCGGGTGTTGATGCTCTCGAGCAATAATATTTTGTCGCCGGCCAACGGCCGTCCGATCACCACCCCCACCCAAGACATGGTGTTGGGCATCTACTTCCTGACATCAGGTGCGGTGGGCGCGCTGGGCGAGGGCCGCGCGTTCTCGTCAATCGCCGAAGGCATGATGGCATTTGATGCCAAGTCACTTTTACTGCAGGCGGAGATAAAGATTCGCATCTCAGATGGCCTGCCGCCAGAAGACTTTGATGCACCTGAGGGCTGGGTTGCCGGTGATCCGTTCATCCTCACCACGACCCTAGGTCGCGCCCTGTTCAATGAAGCGCTGCCGGTTGATTACCCATACGTCAATGTTCAGGTGGATAAGAAGGTGCTCGGCCTAACGGTCAACCGCCTTGCGGAGCTCTACGTCAAGGTGGAAGTTGCCGCTACCTTGGACAAATTGAAGGCACTTGGTTTCTACTGGGCCACCCGTTCGGGTGTCACGATCTCGATTTCCGATGTAGTTACCCCTCCAGGTAAGGCCGCGATTCTTGCGGCGTCTGAAGAGAAAGCGGACAAAGTTCAAAAGCAGTACGAACGGGGTTTGATAACCGATTCAGAGCGCCGTCAAGAACTCATCGAGATCTGGACTCGTGCCACTGATGAGGTTGCCAAGGCCATGCAGGAGAATTTTCCGCGCACCAACCCGGTCTACATCATGGTTGATTCGGGTGCCCGCGGAAATATGATGCAGATTCGACAGATCGCCGGTATGCGCGGACTGGTGGCAAACCCAAAGGGTGAGATCATCCCGCGGCCAATCAAGTCGAACTTCCGTGAGGGTTTGTCGGTGCTGGAGTACTTCATCTCCACCCACGGTGCCCGTAAGGGCTTGGCGGATACCGCACTTCGTACCGCTGACTCCGGTTACCTAACCCGTCGCCTTGTTGACGTGTCACAGGATGTCATCGTGCGCGAGGTTGACTGCGGTACCGATCGTGGCACCGAGATGCCTATTGGCGGACTGGTCGAGGGCAAGTTGATGCCGCTCGATAATCTTGATACTTCGGTCGCATCACGAGTGCTTTCGCACGATGTTGAAGTTGGCGGCAAGGTAATTGCTCCTGCTGGTGAAGAACTCACCGCCCCTCGCCTCGAAGAGTTCGTGGCTTTGGGTGTCAAGTCCGTGCGTGCGCGCACAGTACTAACCTGCGAAAGCAAGGTAGGCACCTGCGCAATGTGCTTCGGCAAGTCAATGGCAACCGGAAACCTAGTTGACGTTGGTGAGGCCATTGGCATCATCGCGGCCCAGTCAATTGGTGAGCCCGGAACCCAGCTCACCATGCGCACCTTCCACACCGGTGGGGTCGCAGGTGAGGACATCACCCACGGTCTGCCCCGCGTGGTGGAGTTGTTCGAAGCTCGCACCCCCAAGGGTGTTGCCCCGATCAGCGAGATCGCAGGTCGCGTGCGAATTGACGACACTGACAAGACCCGCAAGCTCATTGTCGTTCCAGACGACGGCGGCGAAGAAATCGCATACCCGGTTTCCAAGCGGTCACGATTGTTGATCGAAGATGGCGCCCATGTCGCTGTAGGCGAACAGCTAATCGTGGGTGCCGTTGACCCCAAGCAAGTACTTCGAATCTTGGGTCAGCGGGCGGTGCAGATGCACCTCGCCGAGCAGGTGCAGTTGGTCTATCGCTCACAAGGTGTATCGATTCACGATAAGCACATCGAGGTCATCGTGCGTCAGATGCTTAAGCGCGTCACCATCATCGACTCCGGTGATTCAGAGTTCTTGGCTGGTGAGTTGATTGAGCGCCGCGCCTTTGAAGCTGAGAATCGTCGGGTAGTTTCCGAAGGTGGCACGCCAGCGGCTGGTCGTCCTGAGCTCATGGGTATCACCAAAGCCTCCCTTGCGACCGAGTCCTGGTTGTCGGCAGCTTCCTTCCAGGAGACAACCCGGGTGCTCACCGATGCAGCCATTCATGCCAAGAGCGATCCACTACTTGGGCTCAAGGAGAATGTCATCTTGGGTAAGCTCATCCCGGCCGGTACTGGGATGCCGCAGTACCGAAATATCAAGGTGGAGCCAACCGAGGAAGCCAAGGCCGCAATGTACGCGTCCTTCTCCGGCTACGAGGACATGGATTACACCGCATTCGGTGCGCCATCTGGTGCTGCCGTGCCGTTGGAGGAGTTCGAGTTTCGTGGGGGTTACAACAACTAAGTTCGACCGATAAGGCACAAAAGTGGGGCGGCTATGAAAATTGCCGCCCCACTTCTTTTTCATGTGAATTCATTTTGTGCTATTCGTTGAGTGGTGATTGGTATGACTTGTCGGAACGGCGGCGAGTAAGTTTCGGAAGAAGACCTCGTCTTCCAAAATGGCAATCCGCATCCGAGCCCCCTGCATTTAGATTGAAGCTATTTTACGGTTTTTGGTTCAGCGGCTTGACCAAATGGAAATGGTGAAGCCGCTGCATCCAAAAGAGCGGGGGTAACCCCGGGCAGCAGGTGGTCCAGATTGTTACGACGAAAAGGAAATTGCTCCTGACCATGGGGTCAAGGGCCAAGAGCTGACTGCAACTACTCAGCACGCAATGGTGATTCGGGTAGGGGCTAGCGCCTCTTGACAGCCACAGGTAGGGTTAAGCGGTGTCTGAAAACATTTCATCGCAGCCAGAATCCGGGCAACTCGAGCCCACCTGGCCAGCTGCGAGTTCCAATCCGGGCCAAGTAATGCGGGCAGGGGTGCCCGCACCCACCGCGGCATCTGCGGTGTCAACATCTGGAAATGCCGTAGCTGCGCTCGTCCTTTCAATCGCATCTTGGGTCTTCTGCCCCGTAGTTTTTGCAATCATCGCATTGGTCTTCGCGCACTTGGGCAAGAAAGAAATTGAGGCCTCAGGGGGCTATAGACACGGCATGGAGTTGGTGACCGCTGCTCGAATTGTGGCCTGGATAAACATCGGGCTTTGGGCAGCATTACTAGTAATTGGGTTAATCATTGGATTTGTCGTTCTGGTGGCCGGGGGATTGTCATCGGTAACACCCGGCTCACTGGGCATTGGGTCGGCGGGAGTTAACTAATGGCTGTGGTTGGCGCTTCCGGTTCAAATCTTGACTTACTGACTGACTTACGCGCCCTTTACGACGCCACCGGCGGGGGTACACCGAATGTTACGGTTGCGGTGATCGACGGGCCGGTTGACTTCGCTCATGAGGTTTTTGAGGGTGCCGACCTCCGCACGGCCTTAGGCGCAATGTCTGTGACATCCGAGGCCGGAAACAAAATGGCAGAGCATGGCACACATGTTGCCAGCATTCTCTTTGGCCAGCCCGGGACCGAGGTGGAGGGTATTTGCCCACGGGTTCGAGGGGTAATTATCCCGGTTTATGACGCTGCTACGGGCAGTGCGCCACAGTTGGAAGTGGCCCGAGCGATAGAACTGGCAATCGCTGAAGGCGTCGACATCATTAATTTCTCGGGGGGTCAGTACTCAGACACCGGGCAAGCCGACCAGTGGCTTTCGGAGGCCGTAGCACGGTGCGCCGAGGCGGGGGTGCTCCTAATTGCGGCGGCAGGAAATGACGGTTGCGAGTGCCTTCATGTGCCGGCAGCGGCCTCGACGGCCTTGGCCGTGGGCGCCATAGATGCTGCTGGAGAGCCCATGGATTTCAGCAATTGGGGTCATGGGTACTCCTGCAATGGGATCACCGCCCCGGGCGCCGATATTTTGGGGGCTGTGCCAGGAGGGGGAGTTACCCGACTGAGCGGTACCTCCTTTGCCACCCCTATGGTTACCGGAGTTGCGGCGTTGCTGCTGTCGATGGCCCGGGCGGTCGGGACAGGGGTAGTCCCATTGAGTTCACTCGATATTCGAGAGATAATGATGACAGGTGCCGCAAAATGTGCTAGTAATTACCCCAATATCTGCCAGCGACTGCTGTCAGGGACGATTAATGTTGAAGGAGCGGTGAAAGCGATGAGCGATGCAATGTTAATCGGTCCAGCGGAAGTTGCCCCATCGGGAGGCTGTGGTTGTGGGGGCGAGTCAGCTTCGGTGAGCCCAGAGTCGGCGGTTTCGGCAAGTGTCACACCGTCAATGGCTGATGCACCCGATGGCCAGAATAGTGTCTACGCATTGGGCAATTTGTCGTACGACTTTGGCACGGAGGCACGTCGTGACTCCTTCAAGCAATTGATGCCACCGGTCGAAATTAACGGCGATGTAGTGCCCCCAAATCCTTATGACGCCCGGCAGCTTGTCGCCTACCTCGGCGATAATCTTTCTGAGGCTAGGGCGCTCACCTGGACTTTGAATATTGAGTTGACCCCCGTTTACGCGTTGGAGCCAACTGGCGCCTTCGGCGCGGACCTTTATAATCGTCTCGTCGAAATCTTGGCCGCTGAGATCCTTGCCGAGGGCGATGAGGATAATGTCCAACGCGTCAGCATCCCTGGCCGTCTGACTGGCAACACCGTGCGGCTGTTCTCCGGTCAAGTTGTGCCAGTGCTTCAGCTTGAGAATCAACGCGGCATTTATGGGTGGAGGCACAATATGCTCGTCGCTCAGGCCGCACAGGCTATCAGCGGCGGTCCCAACAACACCGCGGATCTGGCCAAAATCCAGGAGAACCTGCGCGGTTTCCTCGACCGGATTTACTACGACATGCGTAACCTTGGTGTGCTCTCGAGTGATCGGGCGCTTAACTTTGCTGCGACGAATGCATTCCAAGCGGCGATGGTGTTTTCCGAAGCACTGGGCGGAGGCATGCAACTTGAAACCTTAGAGACTGAAATGTCGCCATTTGCTCGCGCTGATTCTGATGCCTGGGATGTGAAGATGAAGTTCTTCGACCCAGAAAATACCCGCCGTGCCCGTCGGGTGTACCGCTTCACTATTGACGTCAGCGAACTCATGCCGGTTACCTTGGGCGCGGTCCGCAGCTGGACCACGGCCGTCTGATAGTTGGCAACCATGTTTCCGATCCAGGCACCGCCGGTCCAGCGGCCAGAACTTGTCATCGTCTCTTCCACGGTTGACGTGAGTTCAGGGTCTCTGGAAGAATTGTCAGCGGTCTTCATGCACCTAACCCACGGGGCAAATTATGACTGCCCATCCCCGTGGGTAAATGCTGCATTTGCTGCAAGAAATAGGTCGAGATGAGCGCTTCTAAGAAGTCTGCAGGTGGCGAGAACCCGCCACCTCGCGCGTCGCTGCCCAAGAATGCTAAGCCGGCGAAGTCCACGCCTAAAGCAAAAAAGAAGGCCCCACCAAGTGATCCTGTAGACCGCGCGCGCGCGTCAACAAAGTCGGTTTCACATGACCTGCACCCAGGGCACAACGTGCACCCGCTAGGTCATAATCCCTCTGAGAAGGTTCGAATTCTCGCGCATCTGTACCAACCTTGGGCGGATGTTGATGCCAATGGAGGCGGGCTCTATGCGCTCGCCCACTGGCTCAAGTTGTTGGAGGAGCGGGGGGTCCCTGCAGTAAGTGATGCGGCTGAGGCTTCTGGGGGTTTCCTTCGTGGCCTGACCCATCGTTAGGGCCTGATATGCCTGACCTGAATACCCTGCCCGGGGTGCTTCGCCTGCGCGCGCTCACTCAAGGTGACCCTCGGGTCCTTACCGCGGTGATCGATGGCACACCGGTCATTGACCATCCCGCATTTGACGGGGCTGACGTCACTTCGGTGCGCGGGTACTGGCTAGATGACCGCGAGAATTCAGAAGGTAGTACCGGTCACGCAACCCACATCACGAGTGTGATTTTCGGGCAACCTGGTAGTGAAGTACCAGGACTGGCACCACGGGCTCGTGGGCTTTTTATCGCATCGGGAGTCGACGAGGACAGCTCCGAATCCGAAATTGGCATTGCGCGCGCTATTGAGTATGCACTTTCGCAGGGTGCACAGATAATTCACTGCGCCTTTTGCCACCCAAGCCAGACCGGAGCAACACAGTCGTGGCTAACTGATGCGGTGCGTAAAGCAGAAGAAGCCGGTGCCATCATCGTGGCGCCGGCGGGTAACGACTACGGCGAGAACTGGTGCTCACCGGCCGCTATGCCAACCGTGCTTGCGGTTGGTGCGCTAGCAGATGACGGCGCGCCCATGCACTTCACTAACTTTGGATCACGTTATGACGGCCACTCGATTATGGGTCCTGGTGAAAACGTTTTAGGCGCAAAGCCCGATGGTACTGTCGTTAACCAAAAAGGCACCAGTGTCTCAGCACCGGTACTCACCGCTTTGATAACCGCGATAACCTCTGCACTTGTCCAAGCTGGTCACGCGCCAAACCCGCAATTGGTTCGCAATGTCTTGATTGCGACCGCGCGTCCGTGCACCGGATCAGGGGCTGGAAGATGCATCGGTGGCGAAGTCGCGGTTGATCGTGCCCTTCAGGTCCTATTCGATGGCGTGCCAATTGCTTCTTTTGCGGCCGATAACGCCCGTATTTTGGCTCTGCAACCTGCTCCGAATGCCCCATCGGTGATACCCGAACCACCTGCCCCCGATAGCCAGTACCAGTTTCCACCGCATTCATCGGCAACCCATCACCCCGAAGTGCTGCCAGATCCGCGCGAGGTGTACCTGCGTGAAGAGCGCAGAGGTGTCGCCGTATCACCTTCGGTTGAGCCGTCAATAATGTATCCGGCGCGCACCTTCGCGATCGGCACCATCGGCTATGACTTCGGTGATGAAATTACCCGTGATTCATTTAATGAGGCGATGGGCGGACGCTACGGGGTGGGCACCGGCATCACCAATGACCCGCAGGCGATGGTTGATTACTTGGATGTCAATCCTGCGGAAGCTCGCCGTTTAATCTGGGTGTTCTCAATAAATGATGAGCCTAGATTTGCAATCACTCCGGTTGGTCCCTACGCCTCGGATGTCTATGACATGTTGGCGGCGCTGCTGCAAGGTCAGGCCAATGGCAGCATCTCGGTGGTATCAATGCCAGGTAGCGCAGAGCCGGGAATGTCAACTTTGCTTGATGGCACCGTCATTCGAAACCTCCATCGCAATGGGCTTCGGGGGATCTACGGCTGGCATGCGGCAAATCTGGCTGAGCAGTGCCTAGCGGCCGTTCACGGCGATGCCTTGAAGGGACTAGAGCAAGGGATCGCCGCAAAAGCCAAAGCCGAATCAATTGCCGCGGGAGCAGATGATGAGGTTTTCGGAATAGATGAGGTCGGAACCGATTTCTGGACCCGCCTGCAGACCGCTCCCTCACCGGAAGTCCAACTTGCGGTCCAGGATTTCTTGGAGGAAATCTACTTCCGGGCTCCACAAGACCCGTCGGTTTCTGTTGAACGTGCCTTGAATCTAGCGGCAACGAACGGGTACCAAATTGCGATGGCGTTCCTAGACGCACTGAACGCCGGGTTCCAGTACCAACGTTACGACACCGAGTACAGCCCGTTTAGTCGGGTAGGCGGAAACTGCTGGGAAGTAATTCTCAGATTTAAGGATCCAGTACATCCGACTCGTGGTGCCCGCGAATACCGATTCACTATTGATGTCGCCGATACGTTGCCGGTAGCGGTCGGTCGGGTGCGACGCTGGGCGGCCGTTCGGTGAGCATGCTGGTCGGGCTGAGCCCAGCGGTGACAGTGAATCCCGCTGATGCCAGCTGGAGTGAGTTGGTCGGGCCGAGCGGCTCGCTGCTGGTACCTGCTGACTTTGCAAAATCCTTACCGGCGGGCGGTGCCTCGCCATCTAATGCGGTCGGTGGTGCGCGCCTGCTGCAGAGGTTGGCTGATGGCGGATTCTTAGCTGTCACGGCGTATGACGGAGATACCCCGCTGGCAACTTTGGTGCCGGGTGTGGATCCCTTGGAATCAATGCCAGTTGATGCATTGCCGACGACGGCCTACCGTCTTTCGAGATTCGCCTACCTACATCGTTCCAAGCGGCAGGTGTTGATTGAGATTCCGACCACCTCTGCTTATTTGGAGATTCACGATCCGCGCGTTGCTGCGATTGCGGCCGGCCTTGCATTTGATCAGACCCCGGTAGCGCTGGCGTCAGCCAGCGGATTAAGTGTTGGGGGCGTCTGCGAAGTTCTTGGCCTAATGCGTTCGATCGGCATCGTGGTTCCGGTGGTTCGCGGCCTGGAGTTCGTGCCGGCGGTTGCGTCCTTGGTGGACTGGGCGGAGCGCGAGGTATTAACAAGAGGCTTCTCGCATTCGGGTTTGGTAGCCGGCCTCGACCAGATCCCGGTGGATGGTGCAGATGGTTTTTTCCACTTGATTTTTGAACTGCACCATGACGGCTCCCGCAAGGTCGACATCTCGGTCTGTTTGCCATATTCCGGTCCGGGCACCAGTGGAGATCGCGCGCTGCTGGGCGACATGGGGTTTTATGAGTTTGATGTAGTTGACGGGGTCGAGTCGCTAATGGGGTTATTCGTACATTTACGACCACCGACCGACCTGCTTGATCAAGACGAGCAGGTGCATCGCCTTGATGAGGCCCTTAGAGCGCTAGGCACCCACTGCTGTGCCTCGAGCAACCTCGATGCCCGCGGACTGGTCGCGGCTCTGGGCTTACCGGTGATGCTTGCAGTACTACATGAGCGAGACGATGCCGTGCGAATGCTATTTTCCGTCCCCGACCTCGCGGCTTTGTCCGCAGCTCAGAAGGCCTTGCTCGATGCGGGATTGCCGCTAGCTAGTTTGGCGCACTTCCCGGCGATCGAGCCGCTGATTGGCGGTATGTCCCCGCTGCGGATCGCCGTTGATCTAACACAAACGGGTTTGGGTCAGCGCATCGGCTTTGAAGTTCTCGCTCCGCAGGCGATTGCAATTCTCGGTGCGGTGATGCCGGAACTTGGCGTTGACCCCCAAATGCAGGCGAGTGCCCTGGCGGCTATCTCCGAACCCAGTAAAGAGCGCACGGTTTACCAAACCAACCTAGATGGTTCGGTAACCGATGTTCCGGTTGCGCGGCAAGTCATTAACTTGCTGCACGTCAAAATCGGCCTCGAGCAAGATGGTCAAGTTGCGATCAAGACCTACTCCATTGCAGCGAGCAAGCCCTTCAACGAGGTTGGTAAGTCGGTTGAGGATGAGCGAATTCCTAAGTCATGGGAGTTTCACGATCTCCTTTTTCACACCAAGACCCGAAATGGCCGGGTGCGCGGTAAGCTCGGTGGCACCATCCGATTCGCATTAATGCCACACCCGGCGGAGCCGTCAACCCAACCGGTGCCAGGTGACATCTTGTTGCCAAAGGTTGATATCCCAGCGGTAATTGCAACGGACCCGCCATTTGGCAAGGTACTTGAGGATCGAAAGTCGATTCGCGCATGGAATGGTGCCGAATTACCGGTGGCCCAGGTTTCCGAATTGCTTGCACGGGTGATGCACTTGATCCCGCGAAGTGACGAATTAAATGGCCAGGCCATTGAGCGTTCTGGGCGGGTGTACCCATCGGGTGGAGCTCTTTATGAAATTGACATTGTGTTGTTTGCTAATCGCGTCGCTGGGTTGGCTCCGGGGGCATACCTTTACCGTCAAGGGTCGCATTCACTGGGCGCACTAACTGGTGACATCGAAAAGCAAGAGAAAGTTTTATTTGGCGCCAGTGATGCGACAGGTGCTGGAATGTCCCGGCCCCAGGCACTTCTTGTGTTGGCTGCACGTTTCCCAGATATAGCGACCAAATATGAGGGCATCGCATATTCGCTAATGCTCAAGCATGTCGGTGTAATGATGGCGACAATTCAATACTCGGCAACGGCGATGGGCCTAGGGTCGGTGCCTTTAGGCACTGGCGACAGCGACGCATTCGCACTGGCCACCGGCCTTGACTACTACACTCAAGGATCCATCGGTGAAATTGCTATCAGCCCGATGGATTGACACCCCCGCCTCGACTCGGATCTGCTGATGTCGGGTCTGGTAAACACCGACGTTGAGCCATGGGAGTTCACGCTTGCGTCAATTGGCTCCTTTCGCGTCGCGGCGGATGGATCACCTGTGGTGACCATGGAAACCGGCTTAGACGCACAGGGCGAGGCCATGGTGCTAAACAATTTGCTCGACCCCCTTATTTGGTGGCGCCGGGGGTTCTGGTTGCTGAATGGTTCAGTCATGGTCGACCCGGCTGGTCGTGCGGTGTTGATCTCATCGGCACCAGAATTGGCCGAACGGGTGGTTGTCGGGCTTTCGAAAATCGGCTGGAAGTGTGTAGGTGACTTCCTGGTTCCCGCGCGAGTTGAATCTGGTCAGGTAATCGTCTATCCACGTGAAGCGCCGGTAATTTGCTCTGCAGCTATCGCGGTGATGGAGTCGATGACCATCGAAAACTTCGTGCGCCCAGGCGGTAATGCGGTGGGCATCGGGATTGCTCGCTGGAGCCAACCGATCGCCTTGGTAGCCATGGCAACTTTGATGCCTGAGCCGCCCGAGCCGGTCTCACCTGGCATTGGACGTGCTCGAATCGCACGTGCGCTGCTGGTAGAGGTGGTAGCCAAGGAGCGCACTCCCGGTGAGCTCTTGGAGATCGTGGCCGGCCTCGCGGTGCTGCCGGCTTGGGTGAGTAGTGATCCGTTGCGTGCCATAACCGACCCGGATGCCGAATGGGCATCGACGGATGCCCACCACACAAGTAGCAAGGCCAGGGGTGCCTTGGAACTTTCACTTGCTGAACTTGCGGCTTGGGTGGACTCGCAAAATGACTAACGCGGATTTAGCGTCACTGCCAGCAAATATTTGGTTGGCTTCGTATCCGAAATCGGGTAACACCTGGTTTCGATTCTTCTGGAAGGCGATTGAGGCCGCGCAAGACCCAGACCTTAAGCCGCATGTATCTCCACAGCCCTGCCAGATGGAGTACTTAACCGGATGGGGTATTGATGCTCGGCGCCTTACCTGTGACGAGTTGGATCTTCTACGATCGCGTCTGGAGTTGGTCACTGGTGATCGGGCCGGGCGCCCTACCTTGCGCAAGACCCACGAGAAGTTTCGTAGCGCACCTGATGGCTCGGAGTTGTTTCCGGCAGCCTCCTCACGCGCCGCATTGGTGATCATCAGAGACCCCCGCGATTTAGTTTGCTCCGCCGCCCGGCACTTCAATATGAGCTTGGATGCCGCGGTCGACCTGCTGTGCCGTCGCGATCCGCAAACGCCCGGGACGCCGTCCGTCCTGATGAGTCGGCAACCGCAAGGGTCGTGGTCGGAGCACCTTGATAGTTGGCGGCGCCTCCCCACTTATCCGGTTGCGGTCTACCGCTATGAGGACTTCTTGGCAGAACCCTATGTAACCTTCGGTGCCGCGTTGGAGTTTGCCGGCCTTGAAGTTTCAGAAAGCGAGCTTACGCACGCCATTGAAAGCACCCGTTTCGAAAAACTACAATCACGCGAACGTGAATCCGGGTTCACCGAACGTGCACCCAGCTCCAACGTGCCATTTTTTAGAAAAGGGAAGGCCGGTGGCTGGCGTGAAGAGTTAAGTGGTAGTCAGATTTCGAGGATTGAACGCAATTGCGGTGCCTTGATGGAAGAGTTTGGGTATGCAATTGAAGGGCGAACGGTATCTGTGTCGCGAGCGTCAGAGCCAAAGGTGATCACATCTGGGGAGAAGTTGTTCACCGGTGCACTTCCGCCGAAAACGGATGTGGCGTTCGGCCTTTCAACGAAATTAGTTAAAGACCCGCGAGTGATCACTTCGCAAGTAGGTGATGACCTAGTTTTGGTAACTGGAGAATACGAATTGATCGGCTTGGATGAGATGGGTGCTTTTATCTGGGACTTTCTTGACGAGCCTATGACATTTCAGGTGCTGGTCGACGGGCTCTGTGCACGATTTGGGATTGACGCCGTCACCTGTATCGATGACACCTCGCCGATGCTGCAACTGTTATTAAACGGCGGGGCACTCACCTCGCGGAACTAACGGTTTTTCGTGGTGGGCCAAGGACTGTGGGCTACCAGAAAATCGGGGTTGGGTTCAGTTCGGCCTCGGTTAGCGCAGTTTCCCGCCACCCCATCTTTACCGGTACGTCATAAAGTCGGCCAGGTGCGAACCTCGGCCAGAAATGGCGTATTCCGGGCACCACTACTTTTACAACTGGCATCCCGATATCGGGCTTCGTCATGTTTGCCACCGACATGGTTAGGTCATTGTCAGCAAGCAGTTTCACTACTCGCTCCACATTCGCTTTCCCATCTTTAGTCCAGTCATGCGCGTGATCAGCGGGGGTTGTTAACGGTTGAGTTGGATCTGGCAACACGTATGGGTGGGTAGCCATTGTTGGGGTGTACCACCAATTAACTTCTGGCTTGGAAACATCCAGCTCGGTTGGGGCCCCCTGGGCTTCCATGGCACCGATCATGCCGAGCATCTGATTCATCTCGGTGAGTGATCGCAGCAACGCGCCGCGGGGATCGCGGTGCGCACCGAAACCGAGAAGGATGCGGGGGAGCCCGGTGCGGGCTCGCGAGGCGGCAACAAATGCCGGGATACCTAGGTCGCTGGTGACATCAAGGGCCCAGATCTCGCGATCAAGGACTTCGCTGTAATGGGTCCTAAGCCGATTGAAGTACGAATCCTCATAGGTGCTCGCGTAGGCATCGATATCTACCCCGGGCCGGCTGATGCCGTTATACCACCAGGTTGCAACCGCATCGCGTTCTACCAATTCAAAGAAGCCTTGCAAGATGGCATCCTCGATCGAAGTGCCAGCGGCATTTCCGTTGGAATCCGAGTTGCAGCCATTGCGCGGATACTCACCCACATAGTTGTAGTAGGAATACGAGGTCGGCAACCAGACACGTCGCTGCTCAGTAAGCGACCACAGGGGCGACCAGGGCATTTCAACATCAGGATCGAAGCGTTTTGGAATGACATGCTTGCCATTGCGTGCGGCGTTCCACTCCTCTCGAATGTCGTACTGGTGGTCACTGAATAATGCACACTTTCGCGGATCGATAGCTAGATCACCGAGTGCTGTCATTGACGACACCATGCTGGGCTCATCGCCGGCGTAGGTTGCGGCGTAGCGTTCAATAGCTTCGGCCAAGGCGCCGGCGCGCGCCTGCTCAGGGGTGGTGCCCTTTCCCCCGGCATTTTGCCGGAAGCCACAAACTTTCGCCCCCTTCTTAACCGTGGCGAGATTAACCCCCGACTCAACAACGTGCGTGACGTCATTGTCGAGGTTGGTGCGTTGTAGGTGTTCGACCACGCCGGTCACCCGACTGACCTGGTGACCGTAGGTGTCCAGGGTTTGTTGTGGCGTCAGGCGCCGGTAGCTTCCGTCGTCCCTGGCGTCAAGTGCTCCTGTTTCGAGAACAATTTCAACTGGCACGTTTTCTATGGTGAGTGGTTCACCGCAGGTCGCACATTGCGGTCGCCGCACCACATGATGGGTGCTGCGGTCTCCATTTAGGTGGTCAATTACGGTCATTTGTGAGATTGAAGGATCTTGATGAGCATTTGCGTTTGGCCGGCCGACGAAAGTCCGCAACAGTTCGAGAGAGATTTCGCCTCCTGCATGTGCGAGCGTGGTGGGAGTCCAGCCCTTAGCAATTGGGCCCATGCGCTCGCCCTCACCAAGTAAGCGTTTCTCGACCTGCCGATTGAACTGCAGGCGCACCGCAAGGCAATTCCAGCAGGGGCCGGGTGCCCCAAGCCAGGGGCCAATAGTTGGACGGACACCGCAAATGTTTGCAAGCAGCACCGGGGTGCCTAGTTCGCATGCCTCCTGGGCCACAGCCTCAATATCAGGATTCAGGTAATCATCAGCAATCACTACGAGTGCGGACGCGGCGGCGAGGTCTTCGGTTACGCCCAACTTGTGCGCGGAAATTGACGCCCGAATTTCAGCCGTTGGTACGTCGCCAACTCCAACAACCGCAACCATCGTTTGTGGCAAATCGGCGGTAATGTGGTCCCGCCACCACATCCTATATACGTCAGCTGGTCCGGTGACCTCGCTCGAATCGACTACGAATCCGTGATCCATCAAGATCTCAATGGCCGCAGGAACCTCTTGCTCGGTGGCGGTGCCCGCTGCGGCCATTTTGGCCGTAATTTCAGCCACGGTGGCTCGTCCATCAATATGGGGTGCTAGGGCAGTGAAAAGTTCACCGGTGAGCACCTGCTCGTCACCGTCGGTGATCAGGTAGATCTCCTCAGGTGGCACGATGATGGTCCGGCTGTGGGGCTGCCAAAGTGGGATGAGGTCCGTATTCATTGGGAAAGCGTACGCGTAAATTGGGGTCAATTGTCGGCTTTTCGTTCCATAGACTGCCATAATCCGGAAATGAACACGCTAATGGATCTTGCTCAACTTTCGAGAATTCATCCCAACAATCCCGATGTAGTTGCAGCGAAGGCAAGGGGTAAATCCCCCGAGTCCCATTCTGATTCCAAATCCAGTAAAGTCCGCATGGGGCTGGCCTCGCACATCGCGCTCATCGCGCTAGCCACCGGCCAATTCTTGGTGGGCCTTGACCTCAGCGTCATGTCGGTTGCCCTGCCGAGTATTCAAAAGGAATTCGGCGTTGGTATGGCTCAGATGGAATGGGCGATGATGGCTTACATGGTGGCCGGCGCTGCCCTCGCGGTGCCAGCGGGTGCCCTTGGTGACCGCACCGGCCGGCGTCGGCTGTATTTGATCGGTACCTCAATTTTCGTTGTTGGTTCGGCTATCAGCGCACTTTCCCCTGACATGGGTGTACTGATCGTTGGCCGGGCAATTCAAGGTGTTGGGTCGGGATTCATGGGCACCTTGGCCTTGGCCATGTTGACATCTGCGGTTGCGCACGATCAGATAGCGAAACTAATTGGACTCTGGACCGCTGTCACCTCAGGTGCTTCTGCGTTTGGACCAATTATCGGCGGCGCAATGGTGGAGTTCCTGGGCTGGCGTTGGATGTTCGGAATCAACGTTTTTTTGATGGCAGCTGTTATTCCGCTGGTAATTCGAGAAGTTCCAAAAGATATTCCTGATGGATCAGAAAAACGTCGAGTTGACTGGCTGGGATCATCGCTCCTTACGGTCGCGATGATTTTGGTTGCCGGTGGCTTGAGCATGCTAGAAACCAGTAAGTATTACGAACCCATTGTTTATGTACCGGTTGCTGCTGGATTCGTTGTTCTTTTGATAATGGTAATGCAGCAACGCCATAGCCTGATTAAGTTAACTAACTGGGCGTCGATCAAGGTGGCACCCATCCCGGCAACATTGACAATCTCGGTTCTACTTTCGATGGTATTGGCCGGGGCCATGATGCAGCAGATGCTCTTGGTCCAAAACGTGCTCGGGTTCACCCCGTTGTTGGCCGGCATCTCCTCCTTCGGCGCCTCATTAATGCTGGTCGTGTGCTCGCCCATCTCACCAAGAATCATGGGCCGCATCGGCTTAGGCCCGACAACCTGCATCGGCTTGGGCACGGTCGCGATTGGGCTCTTTGGCCTGCACCTGACCACCGACACGACCGGGTTGTTGCAGATTGCCTTCTGGTTTGGGGTCATGGGCGTGGGTATTGGTGTGGGAATGCCGGCGGTATCCGCAGGCGCCATGATGTCGATACCGCGGGACCAAATGGGCACCATCTCTGGTTTCATGGGGCTGATCGGTTCAATTTCAGCGGTCTTGGGTATTTCCGTGGTCGGTGCCATTTCGGCGGTGCGAGTGACTTCGGTTTGGCTGGTTGAAGGCGCTCAGATTTCCGGATATGAGTCGCTCACCGATGAGGTAGTTTCCGGTGCCATCCCCGAAATCCTGGCAACCAATGGCCAGGATGCGGCTACGGCGGCCGGGTTGTCCTACACCGTTGGGGTAACCACCGCGTTGATGATTGCGGCAGTTGGGGTGGCGATCGCGGCAATCGTCGCCTTATTCCTCTTGGGATCGCGGGGCAAGGCCACCAAGGCCGCCGAGCACCCGGTGGAACCAGCTGGGACGCAGTAGCAACCTGGAGATACCGGAGTTTTCGGGCCCGGGGGGGGACCCGCTTTGACGCCTAGGCCAAGCTATGGGTAATCTACCGACCTGTGCCTGATCCGTCAGGTGCATCCTGTGGTGCGCGGCTTCCCCCGAAGATGCGCACGGGCGCGAAAGCGCCGGGGATCAACCTGCGATTTGGTTGTGGTGGCTGCCTGTGGGCGCCGCGACACACCCGACCGCGTGGGCCGAAGATCTGGCAGGGAAATTGCACCAACCGCGCAGTTTTGACCGAAGCGAAAACGATCTAGGAAGGTAGGCGAGTGCCCACGATCCAGCAGTTGGTCCGCAAGGGCCGACAGGACAAGGTCTCCAAGAGCAAGGCCCCAGCCCTTAAGGGCAGCCCGCAGCGGCGTGGGGTCTGTACTCGCGTTTACACAACCACCCCGAAGAAGCCGAACTCAGCGCTGCGCAAGGTGGCCCGGGTACGCCTGACCTCAGGTGTCGAAATCACCGCTTACATCCCAGGAGTTGGTCACAACCTGCAGGAGCACTCAATTGTCCTCGTGCGTGGCGGCCGCGTCCGCGATCTGCCCGGTGTCCGGTACAAGGTCATCCGCGGTGCACTCGATACTCAAGGTGTTAAGAACCGCAAGCAGGCTCGCTCCCGCTACGGTGCGAAGAAGGAGAAGGCCTAATGCCTCGCAAGGGTCCAGCTGCCAAGCGGCCGATCGTTAACGACCCAGTATTTAGTGCCCCGATCGTTACCCAGTTGATCAACAAGGTGCTGCTAGATGGCAAGCGTTCCACCGCTGAACGCATTGTTTATGGGGCCCTGGAAGGCTGCCGCGACAAGACCGGTACCGATCCAGTCCAGACTTTGAAGCGCGCGCTCGACAACATCAAACCCACCTTGGAAGTACGTTCCCGCCGCGTTGGTGGAGCCACTTATCAGGTGCCGGTGGAGGTCAAGCCCAATCGCAGCATCACTTTGGCACTGCGCTGGCTGATCGGCTACTCCCGCCAGCGTAGAGAAAAGACCATGACCGAGCGCTTGATGAACGAAATCCTTGATGCTTCAAACGGTCTTGGCGCCAGTGTGAAAAAGCGTGAAGATACCCACAAGATGGCTGAAGCCAATAAGGCTTTTGCCCATTACCGCTGGTAAAGAACTTCCAACCCGGCAAACGAGAGCAACGGAGAGCAAAGTGTCGACCCAGACCGCACTCGATCTGGCCAAGGTCCGCAATATCGGGATCATGGCCCATATCGACGCGGGCAAAACGACGACAACCGAGCGCATCTTGTTCTACACGGGCATCAACTACAAGATCGGTGAAGTCCACGAAGGCGCAGCCACCATGGACTGGATGGAGCAGGAGCAAGAGCGCGGTATCACAATCACCTCGGCCGCGACGACCTGCAACTGGAAAGACCACACGATTAATATCATCGACACCCCGGGGCACGTTGACTTCACTGTCGAGGTAGAGCGTTCACTTCGCGTTCTCGACGGCGCAGTTACGGTGTTTGACGGGGTCGCCGGTGTTGAGCCGCAGTCCGAGACCGTGTGGCGCCAAGCCGACAAGTACAGCGTGCCCCGTATCTGTTTTGTAAACAAGCTCGATCGCACCGGGGCTGACTTCTACATGTGCGTCGACATGATCGTCAGCCGGCTCGGCGCGACCCCGTTGGTTCTCCAGCTCCCGATTGGTTCGGAGTCGAATTTCCTCGGGGTTGTTGATTTGATCACGATGCGGGCCCTCACTTGGCGCGGCGAGACCCAAAAGGGTGATGACTACGCCCTAGAGGAAATTCCGGCTAATCTCGTTGAAAAAGCGGCCGAGTATCGCGAGAAGCTCCTTGAGACTTTGTCCGAGGCCGACGATGCCATCATGGAGAAGTTCCTCGAAGGCGAGAGTTTCACTGTCGAAGAGTTGCAGGCTGCTATCCGTCGCGCGACTTTGGCCTACAAACTCACCCCGGTTCTTACCGGCTCGGCATTTAAGAACAAGGGTGTGCAGCCCATTCTCGATGCCGTGATTGCCTACCTACCCTGCCCCCTTGATGTCACCGCAATTACTGGCACCAAGCCCGGTAACAGCGAGGTCATCATTGAGCGCCAGCCCAATGACAAGGAGCCCTTCTCGGCCCTGGCTTTCAAGATCATGACCGATCCCCACCTCGGCAAGCTCACCTACCTGCGGGTTTATTCGGGCCGCCTTGATACCGGCACCGCGGTGCTGAACAGTGTCAAAAACCGCAAGGAGCGCATCGGCAAGATCTACCGGATGCACGCAAATAAGCGCGAAGAGATCGATTCGGTAGGCGCAGGCGACATCGTTGCAGTAATGGGCCTTAAGGACACCACAACTGGTGAAACCCTGTGTGATCCGGCCAACCCGGTAGTGCTTGAGTCGATGACTTTCCCGGCACCGGTTATCTCGGTTGCCATCGAACCCAAGACTAAGAGTGACCAAGACAAACTGGGCGTTGCGATCCAGCGCCTCGCAGAAGAGGACCCGACTTTCCACGTCCGTACCGATGAGGAGACCGGCCAAACCATCATCGGTGGGATGGGCGAGCTTCACTTAGAGGTGCTGGTCGACCGGATGCGTCGTGAGTTCAGCGTCGAGGCAAATGTCGGCAAGCCACAGGTCGCCTACCGCGAGACCATCACCAAATCCGTGCAGAAAGTCGATTACACCCACAAGAAGCAGACCGGTGGTTCAGGCCAGTTTGCACGCGTCATTATCGACATCGCGCCGAACGCCGGCGCCGAAGGTGCCAATGAAGAGGGCTACACCTTCGAGAATAAGGTCACCGGTGGGCGCATTCCTCGCGAGTACATTCCCTCGGTTGATGCCGGTTGCCAAGAGGCCATGGATCATGGCGTGCTCGCCGGCTACCCGATGGTTGACCTGAAAGTGACACTCACCGACGGCGCCTACCACGACGTCGACTCTTCTGAACTCGCATTTAAGATCGCCGGCTCAATGGCGTTCAAGGACGCGGCTCGCAAGGCGGGCCCGGTCCTGCTCGAGCCGATGATGTCCGTCGAAGTCACCACCCCGGACGATTACATGGGTGATGTCATCGGCGATCTGAACTCCCGCCGCGGACAAATCCAGTCCATGGAGGAGCGCTCAGGGTCCCGTGTCGTAGCGGCACTGGTTCCGCTGTCCGAAATGTTCGGCTACGTAGGAGACCTACGCAGTCGTACACAGGGCCGGGCGAGTTACAGCATGCAGTTCGACTCCTACGCACAGGTTCCCGCAAATGTGTCGCTGGAGATTATCGCTAAGGCTCGCGGCGAATAGTCGCGGATCACTGAAAAACAAATAAACAAGAACACACCACCGATCCGCGACAACGCCGGACGGCATTACGAAAAGGGAGAACTCAAATGGCGAAGGCCAAGTTTGAGCGCACCAAGCCGCACGTCAACATCGGCACCATCGGTCACATTGACCATGGCAAGACGACGCTGACCGCTGCGATCACCAAGGTGCTGCATGACAAGTACCCAGACGTGAACCCGTTCACGCCATTCGACATGATCGACAAGGCGCCAGAAGAGCGCCAGCGTGGTATCACGATCTCGATCGCCCACGTCGAATACCAGACCGAAGCTCGCCACTATGCACATGTGGACTGCCCAGGTCACGCTGACTACATCAAAAACATGATCACCGGTGCGGCCCAGATGGACGGCGCGATCCTCGTGGTCGCTGCTACCGATGGCCCGATGCCCCAGACCAAGGAGCACGTCCTCCTGGCCCGCCAAGTCGGCGTTCCCTCGCTGGTTGTCGCCCTGAACAAGTGCGACATGGTTGATGACGAGGAGCTGCTCGAGCTCGTCGAGATGGAGGTCCGCGAACTGCTGTCGATCTACGAGTTCCCGGGCGATGATATCCCCGTTGTTCGCGTAGCCGCCTTCCCAGCGCTGCAGGGTGACGCCAAGTGGGGCGAGTCGATTCTTGCTCTCATGGACGCGGTGGATGCCTACATCCCAACGCCCGAGCGTGAGATTGATAAGCCGTTCCTCATGCCGGTCGAGGACGTCTTCACTATCACCGGTCGTGGCACGGTTGTCACCGGTCGTATTGAGCGTGGTCAGGTCAAGATCAACGAGGAAATCGAAATCGTTGGTATTCGCCCCGGCCCGGCCCAAAAGACCACCGTCACCGGCGTTGAGATGTTCCGCAAGCTGCTCGACGAAGGTCAAGCTGGCGAGAACGTCGGCCTGCTACTTCGCGGTACCAAGCGCGAGGATGTCGAGCGCGGCCAGGTTTGCTGCAAGCCCGGTTCGATCACGCCGCATACCGACTTCGACGCACAGGTTTACATCCTGTCGAAGGATGAAGGCGGCCGCCACACGCCGTTCTTCAATAACTACCGCCCGCAGTTCTACTTCCGCACCACCGATGTCACCGGTGTGGTTTACCTGCCGGATGGCAAGGACATGGTTATGCCGGGCGACAACACCGACATGCGCGTTGAACTGATTCAGTCCATCGCTATGGAAGAAGGCCTTCGGTTCGCCATCCGTGAGGGTGGACGCACAGTCGGCGCCGGTCGCGTTATCAAGATTCTGAAGTAGTTGGGAGGGGGTGGCAGTAATGCCACCCCCACTCAGTAAGCACTGCCTGCAACACCAGCAACAACCGCATGAACCTGAAGCAGTCGGCAAACGAGAAGTAAGGACACCAGCCACCATGGCGGGACAAAAGATCCGCATTCGGCTTAAGGCCTACGACCATGAGGTCATTGATTCTTCGGCGCGCAAAATCGTCGAGACAGTGATCAGAACGGGCGCGAAAGTTGCCGGCCCGGTGCCACTGCCAACGGAGAAGAACGTGTACTGCGTTATCCGTTCACCGCATAAGTACAAGGACTCACGCGAGCACTTTGAAATGCGCACGCACAAGCGCCTCATTGACATTCTTGACCCCACGCCGAAGACGGTTGATTCGCTTATGCGTCTTGACCTCCCAGCTGGTGTCGACATCGAGATCAAGCTGTAAGGACGCGAAGACCATGAGTACCAATGTGAAGGGCGTACTGGGCGAGAAGCTCGGTATGACCCAGGTATGGGACGACAACAACAAAGTCGTGCCTATAACTGTTGTCAAGGCGGGGCCATGTGTAGTTACCCAGGTACGGACCGCAGACAAAGATGGCTATTCAGCTGTACAGATCGCCTTCGGGGCTATCGATCCTCGCAAAGTAAATAAGCCAGATACCGGACAATTCGTCAAGGCCGGTGTGACTCCACGTCGCCACCTGGTGGAGATCCGCACCGACGATGCCACCGAGTACACCCTCGGGCAAGAGCTAGGCCCCGACACTTTCGAGGCGGGCCAGCGCATTGACATTGTGGGCACCACCAAGGGCAAGGGCTTTGCCGGTGTCATGAAGCGTCATGGTTTTCACGGCTTGCGCGCCACCCACGGTGTTACCCGCAAGCACCGCTCGCCCGGTTCCATCGGTGGCTGTGCAACCCCAGGTCGTGTTTTCAAAGGGATGAAGATGGCCGGTCGGATGGGTGGCGTGCGCCAGACCACCTTGAACCTGGTCGTTTACGGCGTAGACGTCGAAAAGGGTTTGTTGCTTATCAAGGGTGCCATTCCTGGCCCCAAGGGTGGCTTGGTATTCGTCCGCACCGCTGTGAAGGAGGGCTAACCGTGACTTCTGTAGAAGTTCGCACTCCTGCCGGCAAAGCATCCGGCAAAGTTGAACTACCCGCCGAGATCTTCGATGTGCAGGTCAACATCCCGTTGATCCATCAAGTTGTTGTCGCCCAGCAGGCTGCGGCACGCCAAGGTACCCACTCGACCAAAACACGCGCCGAAGTAAGTGGTGGCGGGCGCAAGCCGTATAAGCAAAAGGGCACCGGTCGTGCGCGCCAAGGTTCAATTAGGGCTCCGCAGTTTGTTGGTGGTGGCGTGGTCCATGGACCGCAGCCACGTGATTACTCACAGCGCACCCCCAAGAAGATGAAGGTTGCCGCACTACGTGGTGCACTTTCGGATCGGGCCCGCGAGGATCGCATTCATGTGGTCTCCGAACTCGTAACCGGCGAGGTGCCCTCGACTAAGAGTGCCAAGACATCACTGGCAGCACTAGGCCTCGAAGGACGGGTGCTCGTTGTGGTTAGCCGCGATGAAACCACTTCGTGGTTGAGCTTGCGCAATGTTGACAACGCGCATGTAGTCGCACCTGACCAGCTCAATACTTACGACGTCATCGTCAGCGACCAGGTGCTATTCACCACGGCCGCCCTTGAGGCATTCCTCGCTGGCGTGCCGAAGGGTAAGAGCATCAAGTCGGTAGCAAGGCAGTCGGAGGTAGAATCGTGAGAATCCAAGACGTCCGCGACATTTTGATCTCGCCAGTGATCTCGGAGAAGAGCTACGGACTCCTTGACGAGAACAAGTACACGTTCATTGTTTCGACAGATGCCAACAAGACGCAGATCAAAATTGCGGTCGAGAAGGTCTTTGGCGTGAAGGTGATCAGCGTTAATACGCACAACCGTGAAGGAAAGCGGATTCGCACCCGCACTGGCTTCGGCCGTCGCGCAGCAACAAAGCGAGCGATCGTTTCTGTTGCCGCCGGTGACCGCATCGACATCTTCGGAGGCCCGGTCTCCTGACCGGGCAATCGACTAAAGAGACGGAAGAGCTATGGGAATCCGCAAGTACAAGCCGACTACACCAGGCCGTCGTGGCTCGAGCGTGGCCGACTTTGTCGAGATCACGCGGTCTGAACCGGAGAAGTCACTAGTACGTCCGCTTTCAAAGAAGGGCGGCCGTAACAACTCCGGCAAGATAACTACCCGCCATCAAGGTGGCGGTCACAAGCGTGCATACCGAATAATCGATTTCAAGCGTGCTGACAAAGACGGCGTGCCAGCTCGCGTTGCGCACATTGAATACGACCCCAACCGCACGGCGCGGATTGCGCTCTTGCATTTTGCAGACGGCGAGAAGCGCTACATAATCGCGCCGAACAAGCTCAAACAAGGCGATGCGGTTGAAACTGGGCCCAGCGCCGATATAAAGCCCGGCAACAACTTGCCGTTACGCAATATCCCAGTAGGTTCTGTCATCCATGCCGTTGAACTACGACCTGGTGGCGGGGCCAAGATCGCCCGCTCGGCTGGTTCAAGCGTGCAACTTGTTGCCAAGGACGGGCCGTATGCGCAACTGCGCATGCCATCTGGTGAAATCCGCAACGTGGATGCGCGCGCTCGCGCGACGATCGGCGAAGTTGGTAACGCTGAGCAGTCCAATATCAACTGGGGTAAGGCCGGCCGCATGCGCTGGAAGGGCAAGCGCCCAACCGTCCGCGGTGTAGCAATGAACCCGGTTGACCATCCACATGGTGGTGGTGAGGGTAAAACTTCAGGTGGACGCCACCCGGTCAATCCGAATGGTAAGCCAGAAGGTCGCACTCGCAAGGCCAACAAGGCCAGCGACATGTTCATCGTCCGACGCCGCAAGACCGGCAAGAAGCGATAAGGGAACCGAAATATGCCACGCAGTCTGAAAAAGGGCCCGTTTGTGGACACCCATCTGCTAAAGAAGGTGGAAGTCCAAAACGAGGCTGGGTCAAAGAACGTGATCAAGACTTGGTCACGTCGTTCGATGATCATCCCGATCATGCTCGGCCACACGATTGCAGTGCACGACGGCCGCAAGCATGTCCCGGTATTTGTCTCGGAGAACATGGTCGGGCACAAACTCGGCGAGTTCGCTCCGACCCGTACCTTCAAAGGCCATATCAAGGACGACCGCAAGGCGAAGAAGCGGTAGTTCAGTAGTTCACAACCGACCACAGACCGAGCAACGAGAAGCAAGGGGATAGCGATGGAAGCCAGGGCCCAGGCGCGGTACGTCCGTGTCACGCCCATGAAGGCGCGCCGTGTCATCAACCTCATTAGAGGGATGAATGCGTCAGACGCCCAGGCGGTATTGACGTTCGCACCCCAAGCGGCCAGTGAGCCGGTTGGCAAGGTGCTTGCGAGCGCCATAGCTAACGCGACAAATAACCATGCGATGGATGCCCGCGGCTTGGTGGTCAGCGAAGCATTTGTTGATGAAGGCCCCACCATGAAGCGTATCCGCCCGCGGGCGCAAGGGCGGGCCTACCGGGTGCTTAAGCGCAGCAGTCACATCACCGTGATCGTTTCCGATGGCGAGGCGATCATCAATCCTGCTAAGGCGGTTAAGCCCGTCAAGCCAGCAAAGGTTGAGGCCAAACCAGCCGCGGCCGAAAAGGCACCGGCCAAGAAGGCACCGGCCAAGAAGGCACCGGCCAAGAAGGCACCGGCTGCCAAGAAGGCACCGGCTGCCAAGAAGGCACCGGCCAAGAAGGCACCGGCTGCCAAGAAGACGACAGCGAAGGCGACAACCAAGTCGACCGACGCTAAGAAGAAGGGATGACTCGACCGTGGGCCAGAAAGTAAACCCGCACGGCTTCCGCCTAGGTATCACCACCGACTTCACGTCGCGCTGGTTTGCCGACTCGGCTAAAGAGGGTCAGCGCTACCGAGATTACGTTGATGAGGATGTGAAGATCCGCAAGCTTCTGGCCACCGGCATGGAGCGCGCTGGTATCTCCAAGGTGGAGATTGAGCGCACCCGCGAGCGAGTCCGCGTCGACATCCACACTGCACGTCCGGGAATCGTCATCGGCCGCCGTGGAACTGAAGCCGATCGCATCCGTGGCGATCTTGAGACTTTGACCGGTAAGCAGGTACAGCTAAACATCCTTGAGGTCAAAAACCCCGAGATTGATTCACAATTGGTGGCACAAGGTATCGCCGAGCAGCTATCCAGCCGGGTGTCATTCCGCCGAGCAATGCGCAAGGGAATGCAGAGCACGATGAAAAGTGGCGCCAAGGGCATCAGGGTTCAGGTTTCCGGTCGCCTTGGTGGAGCTGAAATGTCGCGCACTGAGTTCTATCGCGAAGGCCGGGTGCCGCTGCACACACTGCGCGCTGATATCGACTACGGCTTCTACGAGGCGCGTACGACATTTGGCCGTATTGGCGTCAAGGTGTGGATCTACAAGGGCAATGCGCCAAGCACCCGCGCTGAGCGGGAGGCGGCAGCTGCCACCGCACGTTTGGGTCAGCGCGCTGCCGCTTCGGCACGCCCGCGTGGGGCACGCAGTTCAGATGAGGTGACCGAGACTGCCGTAGTAGAAGCCGCGGTTGAAGCTGCAGTTGCCGCAGAAGCGCAGGAGGGATAGCCATGCTTATTCCGCGCCGAGTCAAGCATCGTAAACAGCACCACCCCACGCGCCGTGGCGTGGCCAAGGGTGGCACCGCCGTGACGTTTGGCACCTTTGGTTTGCAGGCGCTAGAACCCGCATACGTCACGAACCGGCAAATTGAGTCGGCTCGTATCGCCATCACCCGGCATATCCGTCGTGGCGGCAAGGTGTGGATCAACATCTACCCCGATCGCCCCCTGACCAAGAAGCCTGCCGAAACCCGTATGGGTTCTGGTAAGGGTTCGCCGGAGTGGTGGATCGCGAATGTCAAGCCAGGTCGGGTGATGTTCGAACTTTCGTACCCAGACGAGAAGGTTGCGCAGGAAGCGCTCACGCGGGCCATGCACAAACTTCCGATGAAGTGCCGAATTGTCCGGCGCGATGAAGCAGGAGGGGACTAAATGGCGACTGGAACTCAGGTTGGTGAACTTCGCAACCTCGATAGCGCTGAATTGACGGCCAAACTCCTAGAGTCCAAGGAGGAGTTGTTCAACCTTCGCTTCCAAGGCGCTACCGGGCAATTGGAGAACCACGGACGCCTCCGCGCCGTGCGCAAGGACATCGCGCGGATCTACACGATCTTGCGTGAGCGTGAGTTGGGCATTACGCCCATTGAGGGTGGTGCCGCATGAGCGCGAACGAAGTAAACGGCGACGTGGAAAAGCGTGGCTACCGCAAGACCCGCGAGGGACTTGTTGTCAGCGACAAGATGGACAAGACGGTTGTGGTAGCCGTCGAAAACCGTTTCAAGCATCCGCTTTACGGCAAGGTCGTCCGTCGGACGAGCAAGCTAAAGGCACATGACGAGGCCAACGCAGCCGGTATAGGTGACCGCGTTCTCGTTATGGAGACCCGCCCCGTGTCAGCGACAAAGCGCTGGCGCGTAGTGGAGATCCTCGAGAAGGCCAAGTAACCCAGCGCAAAGCTCCGCCAGGCTCGGTAGAGAACCGGCAGACGATCAGGAGAATGAAGTGATTCAGCAAGAGTCGCGACTAAGGGTCGCCGACAACACGGGTGCAAAGGAACTCCTTTGCATTCGGGTACTCGGTGGGTCCGGTCGACGCTATGCCGGCATCGGCGACGTCATCGTCGCAACGGTGAAAGATGCCATCCCCGGTGGCGGTGTGAAAAAGGGTGAGGTCGTGAAGGCTGTCATCGTGCGTACCCGCAAGGAGCGCCGCCGCCCCGATGGCTCATACATCCGGTTCGACGAGAACGCAGCTGTCATCCTCAAAGCTGATGGTGAGCCGCGCGGAACTCGTATCTTTGGCCCAGTTGGCCGTGAGCTTCGCGAGAAGAAGTTCATGAAGATCATCTCGTTGGCCCCGGAGGTGCTGTAGTCATGCCAGATTTAAGAATTCGCAAAGGTGACCTAGTCCAGGTTATTTCGGGCAAAGATCGCGGGGTCAAGGGCAAAGTCATTGAGGTAATCCCCGACGCCGATCGCATCATCGTCGAGGGTGTGAACCGCATCAAGAAGCACACCAAGGTGGGTCAGAACGCCCGCGGTGCAAAAACCGGTGGCATTATCACGACCGAAGCGCCGATCCACGTGTCCAATGTGATGATCATCGATCCGGAGGATGGCCGCGCAACTCGAATCGGCTACCGCCGCGAAAAAGTCGAGAAGCGTCGCTCGGACGGCTCAACCTACGAAGCAGAGCGCAGCGTGCGCATCTCACGTCGCACAGGTAAGGACATCTGATGACATCGACAACATCAGCGGCTCCGCGTCTAAAGGCGCGTTACCGCGAGGAGATCGTGCCCGCATTGAAAACCGAATTTACATTCGGCAACATCATGCAGGTGCCTACGGTCACCAAGGTGGTCGTCAACATGGGCGTCGGCGAAGCGGCCCGCGACTCTAAGTTAATCGAGGGCGCGATTCGAGACCTCGCCGAGATAACAGGCCAAAAGCCCCAGGTCACCAAGGCTCGCAAATCGATCGCCCAATTCAAGCTGCGCGAAGGCCAGCCCATTGGGGCGCACGTCACCTTGCGTGGTGATCGTATGTGGGAATTCTTGGACCGGTTGCTTTCGGTCGCACTTCCACGTATTCGTGACTTCCGTGGGCTTTCACCCAAGCAATTCGATGGCAAGGGCAACTACACCTTTGGTCTCAATGAGCAGTCAATGTTCCATGAGATCGATCAGGACAAAATCGATCGGGTCCGCGGTATGGATATTACGGTTGTCACGACTGCTAAAAATGATGCTGAAGGCCGCGCTTTGCTTCGCCTTCTCGGATTTCCCTTCAAGGAGGCCTGATCCAAATGGCGAAGAAAGCACTGATCGAAAAGCAGCAGAAGAAGCCCAAGTTCAAGGTGCGGGGTTACACCCGTTGCAATAAGTGTGGGCGACCACACGCGGTCTACCGCAAGTTCGGCCTGTGCCGGATTTGCGTGCGTCAAATGGCACATGCCGGCGAATTGCCGGGTGTGACTAAGAGCTCCTGGTAATCAACGACGTCGCAGGTCCGGGTCTACCGGAAACCACAACGAGGAAGGCCGACTGGCCATGACAATGACTGACCCGATAGCCGACATGCTTGCGCGCCTGCGCAATGCAAACTCGGCGTATCACGATGCTGTGACGATGCCGCACTCCAAGATGAAAGAAAGCATCGCCGAGATCCTCAAGCGCGAGGGTTATATCGGCGGCTGGAGCGTCTCGGATGCGATCGTCGGCAAGACGCTCACGCTGGAATTGAAGTACGGTCCGACGCGCGAGCGTTCGATTGCCGGTCTTCGCCGGGTGTCTAAGCCGGGCCTTCGGGTCTACGCAAAAAGCACCGGCATCCCGCGTGTACTCGGCGGCCTCGGTGTCGCAATTTTGTCCACCTCTTCAGGGCTGTTGACCGATCGACAGGCCCATTCGAAAGGCGTAGGTGGGGAAGTCCTCGCCTACGTCTGGTAACCGGGAAGGAGCGAGCAAATGTCACGTATTGGACGTATGCCGATCCCGGTTCCATCCGGGGTCAATGCACAAATCGCTGGCAATGACATCACCGTGACGGGCCCCAAGGGCACGTTATCTCTGAAGGTTGCTGAGCCGATCGTCGTCGAGAAACAAGAGGATGGCACGTTGTTGGTGACTCGTCCCAACGACGAGCGCGCATCGATGTCACTTCATGGCCTAACTCGCACCTTGGTTGCCAACATGGTCACCGGTGTCACCAACGGATATGAGAAGACACTTGAGATTGTCGGCACGGGTTACCGTGTTGCAGCTAAAGGCACCGACCTTGAGTTTGTACTCGGATTCAGCCATCCGGTTGTGGTTTCAGCGCCGGCAGGCATTGCCTTTCGCGTGGAGAGCCCCGTTAAGTTCACGGTGGTCGGCATCGATAAGCAGCAAGTCGGCGAAGTTGCGGCCAATATTCGCAAGTTGCGTAAGCCAGAGCCGTATAAGGGCAAGGGCGTGCGTTACGAGAACGAGGTCGTCCGCCGCAAGGCCGGAAAGGCGGGCAACAAGTGAGTAGCTTCGGTGTTAAGTTGGGCGGGTCGGGCAACAAGGTTGCTATCGGCCGCAAGCGTCGCCATATTCGTGTTCGCAAGAAGGTTTCCGGTACTCCGGAGCGTCCGCGTTTGGTTGTCAGTCGGTCAGCTCGCCACATGGTGGCGCAAGTGGTTGATGACACCCAGGGTCGCACTTTGGCCTCAGCCTCGTCAATGGAAGTTGACCTGCGAGCTGCGAGCGACGATAAGTCCGCTAAAGCACGCAAGGTTGGCCAATTAATCGCAGCACGTGCGAAGCAGGCCGGGGTTGAGACGGTGGTTTTTGACCGCGGTGGAAATAAGTACCACGGTCGCGTGGCAGCTCTCGCGGAGGGCGCCCGCGAGGGTGGCCTGAATTTCTAAGCGGATTACGGAATAGGTAGGAGAGGGAACCCCATGGCAGCAACCTCGCGGCGCGGAAGTGGCGCAGGCACAGGCACAGGCACAGGCACCGGTGGGCTAGGTGACCGCAAGGACCGCAAGGAGCGTGCTCCCCGCGAGGAGAAGTCCGCTTTCATCGAGCGGGTGGTTGCGATCAACCGGGTCTCAAAGGTCGTCAAGGGCGGTCGTCGCTTTAGCTTTACGGCTCTGGTAGTCGTCGGCGATGGCGATGGCAGCGTTGGCGTTGGCTACGGCAAGGCCAAAGAAGTTCCGGCCGCTATCGCCAAAGGTGTCGAGGAGGCCAAGAAGCACTTCTTCAAGGTGCCTCGGATCCAGGGCACGATTCCGCACCCGATCACGGGCGAAGCGGCTGCCGGTGTTGTGATGCTGCGTCCGGCTGCGCCAGGTACCGGCGTTATCGCCGGCGGCCCGGTTCGTGCGGTATTGGAGTGCGCTGGCATTCACGATGTGCTTAGCAAGTCCATGGGTTCAGATAATGCGATCAATATCGTGCACGCGACGGTTGCGGCGCTGAAGTTGCTCGAGTCACCCGAGGCTGTCGCAGCTCGTCGTGGGCTGCCCCTAGAAGCCGTGGCTCCAGCAGCATTGCTGCGTGCCCGCGCCGGGGTAGGTGCCTGATGGCACAACTTAAGGTAACCCAGAAAAGGTCGGAAATCGGTGGCACGTCCAATCAGCGCAATACGCTGCGCTCACTTGGGTTAAAGCGCATCGGTGACACAGTTGTTAAAGAAGATCGCCCTGAAATCCGCGGCATGGTCAACATGGTGTCGCACTTGGTTGTTGTCGAGGAGGTTAAGTAGCGATGGCACTTAAGGTCCATCATCTGCGCCCGGCTCCGGGTGCTAAGACTGCAAAGACTCGTAAGGGCCGCGGTGAGGCGTCAAAAGGCAAGACGTCCGGTCGCGGCACCAAGGGTACAAAGGCGCGCTATCAGGTGCCGGCTCGTTTCGAGGGCGGCCAGATGCCCTTGCATATGCGCCTGCCGAAATTGAAGGGGTTTACCAACCCCAACAAGATTGAATTCCAGGTAGTAAACGTTGCCATGATCTCTAAGTTGTTCCCAAAGGGCGGCGACATCACCGTTGCTGACCTGGTGGCGAAGGGCGCTGTGCGAAAGGGCCAAAAAGTCAAGATTCTCGGGCAGGGTGATATCACGGTGGCCGTCAAGGTCAGTGCCGATGCATTCTCCGATAGTGCCCGTGACAAGATCGTGGCCGCAGGCGGTTCCGCAACCGAGATTTAAGCAGGAGGCACAGTGCACATCAGTGCGTTTGGGGCTGCCCTGCGTACCCCGGATCTTCGCAAGAAGATTCTGTTCACCTTGGGACTGTTGGCGCTTTATCGCCTCGGTTCAGTGCTGCCGACCCCGGGTGTCGACTACTCCGCGATCCAGCGTTGTATCGACGTAGTACAGGATAATTCTGTCTATGCACTGATCAACCTATTTAGCGGCGGGGCGCTGCTGCAGTTGTCTGTTTTCGCGCTCGGCATCATGCCTTACATCACCGCCAGCATTATTTTGCAACTGCTGACCGTGGTTATCCCGCGTTTAGAGACTTTGAAGAAGGACGGCCAAGCCGGCCAGGCCAAGATCACCCAGTACACCCGTTACCTTACAATTGGCCTGGCGATCTTGCAGTCAACAGCCATCTTGTCGCTGGCCCGCACACCAGGTGCCTTGTTCAGTGGCTGTAATGAAGCCATCATTCCGAATGACTCTGTTTGGGTGATTTTGGTGATGATCACCGTGATGACCGCCGGTACGGCCGTCATCATGTGGTTCGGCGAACTGATCACCGAACGCGGTATCGGCAACGGGATGTCACTTCTTATCTTCACTTCGATTATTGCGCGGATCCCGGCCCAGTTTGCGTCCATCTGGGGTAGCCGTGGCATCTTCACTTTCACTCTTACGGTGCTGGTCGGATTAGTCGTCATTGCGCTGGTGGTCTTCGTTGAACAAGCCCAGCGACGAATCCCGGTTCAGTACGCCAAACGCATGGTCGGGCGGCGTATGTACGGTGGAACTTCTACCTACATCCCGCTCAAGGTAAATATGGCTGGCGTCATCCCGGTTATCTTTGCCTCATCCTTGCTTTTCTTACCGACTTTGTTGGTGCAGTTAACCGGTAGCCAAGCTGAATGGGCCCTTTGGGTGCAGCAGAACTTTGGCACCGGCACCGGTAGCTACTACCTAATGGCGTACTTCCTGCTTATCGTGTTCTTCTGTTACTTCTATGTGTCCATCACCTTCAACCCGGTTGAAGTCGCGGACAATATGAAGAAGTACGGCGGTTTCATCCCTGGGATTAGAGCCGGTAAGCCCACGGCGGATTATCTGGATTATGTGCTCACGCGGTTGACCGCACCTGGCTCGCTTTATCTGGGCCTGGTCGCGGTCTTACCGGTATTTGCGTTTGGATCGCTGGGTGTGGCAGGCGACTTCATTTTCGGCGGCACGAGTCTCCTGATTATGGTAGGCGTCGGCCTTGACACCGTCAAGCAGATTGAAGCCCAGTTGCAGCAGCGAAACTACGAAGGATTCCTGCGCTAATGCGAATGATCATGATGGGGCCACCTGGCGCCGGCAAGGGCACCCAGGCCGACATCGTGTGTTCGAGTATGTTAATCGCACATATTTCGACCGGAGATATTTTTCGGGCCAATGTCACGCAAGGTACCGCATTGGGTATTGAAGCTAAGCGCTACATGGACGCTGGCGAGTATGTACCCGATGGTGTCACTAACGCGATGGTGCGCGATCGGCTTGCGCAATCAGATTGTGCTACCGGATTTCTACTCGATGGCTACCCGCGCACGATCGAGCAGGTGGGCGAACTCGACTCCATGCTCAGCGCACAGGGCGTGAGCATTGATGCAGTTATTGAAATCACGGTGGACGTTGACGAAATTGTGCAACGCTTGGTTAAGCGAGCCGCTGACCAAGGCCGCGCTGACGACACCGAGGAGGTAATTCGCCGTCGCCTCGAAGTATTCGCCGAGCAGACGGCACCGCTGACTTCGCTTTATGCAAGCCGGGGTCTACTTACCCAAGTAAGTGGAATGGGCGATATCGCCGACGTCACCGCGCGTATTCGCGTGGTCCTAAACCCCGACTCGTGACCGCTCATGTTTCGTAGGAGCCAGGAAATCCAGATTAAGTCGGCTGATCAACTTGCGGTGATGCGTCGTGCGGGGTTGGTTGTAGCCCGAACTTTGCAGGCGGTAGCGAATGCCGTTTGCCCTGGCGTGACCACGCGCGAGCTTGATGCAATTGCTCGTGACTGCATCAGAACCAATGATGCGACCCCGTCATTTCTTGGCTATCACGGGTTTCCGGCGGTCATCTGCACGTCGGTTAACGAGGAAGTTGTGCACGGGATTCCGGGAGAGCGAGTACTACGTGATGGTGACTTGTTATCTATTGATTGCGGGGCAATTGTTGATGGCTGGCACGGTGATGCGGCGGTAAGTGTGCCGGTCGGTACCGTGTCCGCTCCGGTGCTTGCGCTTTCAGCGGCGACCGAATCCGCATTGTGGGCGGGATTGCAACAGGCTCGTGCTGGTAATCGGCTATCGGATATCAGCCATGCCGTCGAGGTTGCCATTAACGCGGCGGGTAGTTTCGGGGTAGTCGAGGACTACACCGGCCATGGCATCGGTACCAGCATGCATATGCATCCGCCTATCCCAAACCATGGCAAACCAGGTCGCGGTCCAGTTCTAAAAGTTGGAATGGCGCTGGCCATCGAGCCCATGGCTACCTTGGGCTCTCCGGTGGTTGGGGTGTTGGCTGATGACTGGACGGTGGTGGCCCTAGATCAAGGGCCGGCGGCGCATTGGGAACACACCGTGGCCATTACCGAATCCGGCCCTTGGGTACTTACGGCTTTGGCTGAAATTCACCTGTAACAGCATCGCTCCGGTAGGCTCCTGTTATGAGCAAACTGAGGAAATTCACTGCAATTGTGACCGCAGCAGCGGCGCTCACCCTAGGGGTTACCGCCACCAGCGGGGCGGCGTCCTTAACTAAGAACCCAGACCCGACCTTGGTGGTACTTCGGGTACCAACCAAGGTATGGATAACTGACGGCGAGGCCATAGTCCTGTCGCAGGAGACCAACAAGACCACCGGATACTCCTGGACCGTCAAAGTCACCGGTGACACGTCGGCCGTAAAGGTAGATGCGGGCCAATACGAGGCCCCGGCAAGTACCGGAATGGTCGGGGTAGCCGGGACCACCACTTGGTACATCAAGGCGCTGGCCCCGGGCCAAGCCGTTCTGAAATTGGTCGCCACCCCACCTGGCGGCGGGACCGCAACCGTCAAGAAATTGACCGTTACGGTCACCAACTAGCCGGTAGCCAGCACCGCGGCCGTGGGGCAGTGCCCCCCGGTGGTGCGGCTGCGCCAATGGTCCTCGCTGGGTGCGCGTGTTTTTGTCGTGAAATCGGCGAAAAAGCGGGTTTTCACGACAAAAACACGCGCGTTGGTGTGCGGTTGCCCGGCCGAACCGGGGGGCCCGATTATGAGGAATCTAGGCCTGCCAATAGACTCGGCAGGCTGATGTGGGGCTTCCCCGTTCGTCCGCTGGCAAATTCTCGGGTTTCCGGGTGTTTCGGCGCGATACGTGGTGGTGCCGCGCGCCGCGAAAGTAGCAGTCAGCACACTTGGTGAAAGCGGAGGATATGGGCAAGAAGGACGGTGCGATCGAGCTCGAGGGCACGATCACCGAGTCATTGCCCAATGCAATGTTCCGGGTGGAGTTAGACAACGGGCACAAAGTGCTCGCGCACATCAGCGGCAAGATGCGGATGCACTACATCCGGATCCTTCCGGACGATCGGGTGGTAGTAGAGCTTTCGCCCTACGACCTCACGCGCGGCCGGATCGTCTACCGCTACAAGTAAGACCCAGCGACAGATAAGACCCAAACTGACCGTTCAAACTCAAGGAAGAAGCCATGAAGGTCAAGCCGAGCGTGAAGAAGATCTGCGACAAGTGCAAAGTCATTCTGCGCCACGGTCGCGTCATGGTGATCTGCGAGAACGTGCGTCACAAGCAGCGTCAAGGCTAATTGCCCTGACGTCGTAAGGCGGGCTTTCGGGGAGACAACCCGAACACCTGATAACTATGCAGAACCCGACCCCTTGCGAAAGCAAGGACGACACCTTCGGACACGAGGCCGAGGACCTGCCTTGGCGGGCAGGACTGGTTCTGCACCCAAACCCCGTGCATTAGAAGAAGAGAGAACGCCCCTATGGCAAGACTTGTTGGTGTCGATCTGCCGCGCGATAAGCGCATGGCGGTTGCACTCACCTACATCTACGGCATCGGCCGCTCGCAAGCTGCGAAAGCTCTTGAAGCGACCGGCGTGAGCCCGGACCTTCGGTCCCAAGAGCTAGGCGATGAGCAACTGGTTGCCCTTCGTGACTGGATTGACGTCAACCTCAAAGTAGAAGGCGATCTACGCCGCGAGGTTGCTGCCGATATCCGACGCAAGGTCGAGATTGGTTGCTACCAGGGAATCCGTCACCGTCGCGGCATGCCGGTTCGCGGTCAGCGAACCCACACCAATGCTCGTACCCGTAAGGGTCCGCGCAAGACCGTCGCCGGAAAGAAGAAGGTCGGCAAGTAGCCGTACCTTCACCCCGAAACCACAGACGAGAATCCCAGGAGAGCAATCAATGGCCCCGAAGTCAGGCAGCAAGGCGCCCGCCAAGAAGGTGCGGCGCAAGGAGAAGAAGAACGTGGCCCACGGCCACGCTCACATCAAGAGCACTTTCAACAACACCATCGTGTCGATCACTGATCCGACGGGCGCGGTCATCGCATGGGCGAGCGCCGGGCAAGTTGGCTTCAAGGGCAGCCGCAAGTCCACCCCCTTCGCGGCGCAGTTGGCAGCTGAGGCTGCAGCTCGCCGGGCGATGGAGCACGGCATGCGCAAGGTGGATGTCTTTGTGAAGGGCCCCGGCTCGGGCCGTGAGACCGCAATTCGGTCTCTGCAGGCAACCGGTCTTGAAGTTGGCTCCATTTCCGATGTAAGTCCGGTGCCCCATAACGGTTGCCGTCCCTCAAAACGTCGTCGCGTCTGATCGCGCAGAGAACTAGGAGAACAATTACCCATGGCGCGATATACCGATGCGGATTGCAAGCGCTGCCGGCGTGAAAAGATGAAGCTCTTCTTAAAGGGTTCTAAGTGCGAGTCACCGAAGTGCCCGTTTGAGAAGCGTCCTTACCCTCCCGGCCAACATGGTCGTGGTCGTTCGAAGGACAGCGAGTACCTGCTGCAGCTTCGTGAGAAGCAAAAGGCTACCCGGATGTACGGCGTTCTCGAGAAGCAGTTCTCGAACTACTACCTAGAGGCACAGCGGCAATCGGGCAAGACGGGCGAAAACCTGCTGCGCATCCTTGAGTCGCGCCTTGACAACGTGGTGTTCCGCGCGGGTTTCGCTAAGTCGCGCGACATGGCCCGTCAGTTGGTTACGCACGGACACATGTTGGTTAACGGCCACAAGGTGAACATTCCTTCCTACCGCGTTTCGCCCAACGACATCGTTGAGGTGCGCGTCGGTTCACGCCAGATGACGCCTTTCGTTATCGCACACGCCGAAATTGGCGATCGCCCGGTGCCGGCATGGCTCGAGGTAATCCCCTCGCAGATGCGCATCTTGGTGCACTCGCTTCCGGCACGTGCGGTCATCGATACCCAGGTCAACGAACAGCTGATCGTCGAGCTCTACTCCAAGTAATTCGACCTTAAGCCACCCGGCTTGAGCTCACGGCAACATCGCGATGTCATATATAGGTCGTCGCGGGAAGGAAGTACATCGTGCTTATTAGCCAGCGCCCAATTCTTACCGAAGAGCCAATTAGTGAGTTCCGTTCGCGTTTTGTGCTCGAGCCACTTGAGCCCGGATTCGGCTACACACTTGGTAACTCTATGCGCCGCACGCTGCTCTCCTCGATCCCTGGAGCAGCGGTCACCAGCATTCGCATCGATGGCGTTCTGCATGAGTTCACCACGATTCCCGGGGTCAAGGAAGACGTCACCGAGGTAATACTCAACATCAAGCAACTTGTTGTTTCGAGTGAGCATGATGAGCCAGTTGTTATGTACCTGCGCAAGCAGGGTCCCGGTGATGTCACCGCGGCGGATATCCAGCCACCGGCCGGCGTTGAAGTTCACAATCCCGATCTGCACATTGCAACACTAAATGGCAAAGGTAAGGTGGAGATCGAGCTCGTTGTCGAGCGCGGACGCGGATATGTCTCGGCGACTTTGAATAAGCTGGCTGGCCAAGAGATCGGTCGGATTCCGGTTGACTCGATCTACTCACCGGTGCTGAAGGTGACCTACAAAATCGAGGCTACTCGCGTTGAGCAGCGCACTGACTTCGACAAGTTAGTCATCGATGTAGAAACCAAGCAGTCAATGCGCCCAGGCGATGCGGTTGCATCTGCTGGCAAGACCTTGGTCGAACTGTTCGGTTTGGCTCGCGAGCTCAACCTTGAGGCTGAAGGTGTCGACATCGGCCCGTCACCGACCGATTCATTCGTGGCGGAGCAGCTCTCGACGCCGATCGAGCAACTTGATATGACAGTGCGTTCATACAACTGCCTCAAGCGCGAAGGCATCCACACGGTTGGTGAACTCATCACCCGAAGTGAGGCCGACCTCCTCGACATTCGCAACTTTGGGGCCAAGTCGATTGACGAAGTCAAGGTGAAGCTCCTTAGCCTCGGCATGGCACTTAAGGACAGCCCGCCCGGATTCGATCCAGGCGCAGCCGTCTACTACGAAGATGATGATTACGACGACGCTGACTTCGAGCAGGGAGCTGTAGCTGAAGTTATGGAGCCCGCGGTTGTCGTTGAAGAAATCGTCGAGGACGACTCGGCATTTGCCGAGGATGAGCGTCTTTAATCCAGTTGTAACCACTGATCGCATTTCGACAGGAGAAGCACAATGCCTACGCCAACTAAGGGTCCTCGTCTGGGCGGAAGCCCGGCCCACCAGCGGTTAATGCTGGCCAACTTGGCAACTGCGTTGTTTGAGCACGGCAAGATCACGACGACAGAGGCCAAGGCTAAGCGCCTGCGCCCACTCGCCGAGCGGTTGATCACTTTTGCCAAGCGGGGGGATCTGCACGCCCGGCGTCGGGTGCTCACGGTGGTGCGCGATAAGTCAGTGGTGCATACCTTGTTCACTGAAATTGGACCGAGTTTTGCAACTCGTCCGGGCGGCTACACGCGTATCACCAAGATCGGACCCCGCAAGGGCGACAACGCTCCCATGGCCGTCATCGAGTTGGTGGAACCGCTTTCCGAGCAGGTAGTTGCAGAGGCAACCGCCGCGGCCAAGCGCGCCGCCAAGACGGCGACCCCGGTGGTACCTGTAGAACCGGCTGCGCCTGTTGAAGTTGCTGACGTCGAGGTGACCCCGGTCGCCGAGGAAATTGCAGCGGAAGAGGCGGTTACTGGCGAAGTGGCTGGCGACGAGAGTGGCGCCGAAGCGGACTCGGACAAGTCCTGACCGAACATGATGCTTTGCAGCAGCCCGCGGCCGGATTATCCGGTAGCGGGTTGTTTCATCTTGGCACGATGATTCGGGTTCGGCTGGATATCGCCTATGACGGTCGAGATTTCGCCGGCTGGGCGCGGCAGCGCGAACTGCGCACGGTGCAAGGTGTCCTTGAGCAGATGATCGCGAACTTAGTCGGCGCTGAGGGTGAAATCACGTGCGCGGGTCGTACCGACGCCGGTGTTCACGCTCGCGGTCAGGTAGCCCATGTTGATGTCATCGGTTGGCCAGCCGACTTAGACACCTGGCGGCTGAATCGGGCATTACCCGAAGACGTCCGAGTACTCGCCATAACCGTCGTTCCGAATGAGTTTGACGCTAGGTTTTCAGCCCTTTGGCGCAGGTACACCTATCTAGTGTCAGATAGCCCGATCGGCCCTGCCCCACTTGACCGCGGACAGGTACTGCAATGGGGCAAAGAGCTAAACCTTGATGCAATGAATTCAGCATCAAGGATGTTGCTTGGCGAGCATGACTTCACCGCCTATTGCAAGATGCGTGAAGGAGCCTCAGCTGTACGTGAGTTGATAGATCTACGCTCGGAGCGAGTGGGCTCCGATGTTGTCATCACGGTTACCGCAGACGCCTTTTGCCACTCGATGGTGCGCAGTTTGATTGGTGCACTTTTACCGGTCGGCGATGGGCGCAAGCCGGTCACCTGGCCTTTTGAAATGCTAACTTCTGGTATCCGTGGAGCCACCGTGATGCCACCGTACCCATTAGTACTCGAAGAAGTTGGCTACCCGCCCGATGATCAATTATTGGATCGCCAACTGCAAACTAAGCAACATCGGGTTTTGAGCGAGCCAGACGCGTGAGCCATGTTGATGTTCAGCACGTAAGTTACAGCTTGCCTGATGGTCGAGTCCTACTAGATGACATCACATTTCGAATTCCTGATGGCGCCGTAGCTGCATTAGTTGGCCCCAATGGAGCCGGGCCAATGGCTCCGGCAAGTCACACCTACTTCGACTCCTTGCCCGGGGTGGGTCAGACCCAGATATTGAGCACCAGCCGGTTGGGGAGGTCTTTATCGCCCAGGTGGAACATTAGTGGGGCGGTGCGCTTGGGGTCACGAGTGCGGCCTGGGTGGTTCGCCCAGACCCACGTGCGGCCAGACCTAGCGGGGCGCACCCTGCTTGAAGTACTTCATCGCGGTGATGGGCGGCGGGTAGGCCTGCCCCGCGAACTGGCAGCCCGGGCCCTAGACCGATATGAGTTAGCAATTGCTGGAGAGCAAGCTTTCGATACTTTGTCCGGTGGCCAGCAGGCGCGCTTTCAGATCCTGCACCTAGAGCTCTCTGGGGCCACCATATTGCTCCTTGATGAACCCACGGATAACTTGGACTTGGCGAGCGCTGAAGCCTTGGAAATAGGGTTAAATGCCTTCGAAGGGACGGTGGTGGCGGTCACCCATGACCGTTGGTTTGCCCGGAATTTCGACCGATTCCTGATTTTTGGCAAGGACGGCTCGGTGGCCTTGGCCGATGAGCCGGTTTGGTCCGGCTGGTAGTGCCAGTGGGGGTTTTACCCGGTTAGCGCACCCGATTTGGTGCCGACCGGCCCACGTGGGTACCCTTGGGGGTCGCACTCCAGAAATAGCAAGTAATCCCAACGAGCAAATGTAAAGGTGGCGTCCCGTGCGCACGTACAGCCCCAAGTCCGGTGAGATCACCCGCACTTGGCATGTCATTGACGCAACCGACATCGTGCTCGGCCGCCTCGCCTCCCAAGCCGCAACATTGCTGCGCGGCAAGCACAAGACCACCTTCGCGCCACATGTTGATACCGGTGATTTCGTCATCATTATCAATGCTGAAAAAGTTGCGCTGACCGGTTCAAAGAAGCAGCAGAAAATGGACTATCGCCACTCGGGTTTCCCGGGCGGTCTGCGCGCCACCAACTACGCCGAACTCTTGGAGAGCAATCCGCGCCGCGTGCTCGAAAAGGCCGTCAAAGGGATGCTCCCGCACAACAAGCTCGGCCGTCAGCAGATCAAGAAGCTGAAGGTGTACTCCGGGTCTGAGCACCCACACACGGCCCAGCAACCGCTGCCGTTCACGATTTCCCAGGTCGCTCAGTAGTTTCCGGCCGAGCCAACACGAAAGGATCCGCGGCAGTGTCCGAGGCCATGATTGAAGAAGTAGATGTCGACATTGATTTAGATGCAGATGCACCATCGGAGTACACCTCCCAGACCCCGGATAATCGTGCGGTCGCCGCACGCGACATCGTGGTCGCACCCGGGGCTGCCATCGGTCGCCGCAAAGAAGCTATTGCCCGTGTGCGCATGGTTCCGGGTACCGGCAAGTGGACAATCAATGGCCGCGCTCTTGGTGAGTACTTCCCGAATAAGGTGCACCAACAACTTGTTAATGATCCGTTCGTGACACTAGGTGCCGAGGGCAAGTTCGACGTCATAGCGCGCATTAATGGTGGCGGGGTTTCCGGCCAAGCCGGTGCGCTGCGGCTGGGCGTAGCCCGAGCCCTGAACGGCATCGACACTGAAGGTAACCGCCCGAGCCTGAAGAAGGCCGGATTCTTGACCCGCGACCCACGTATCAAGGAGCGCAAGAAGTACGGCCTGAAGAAGGCCCGTAAGGCTCCCCAGTACAGCAAGCGCTAATCCATTGGGCCGGCTCTTCGGTACCGATGGTGTTCGAGGCCTGGCGAATCGAGATCTGACAGCGGAAGTCGCTTTAGATCTTTCGGTTGCTGCTGCACATGTACTCGGTGACGTGGGGGCTTTTGCCGGGCACCGACCCAGAGCAGTTGTTGGTCGTGACACGCGCGCAAGCGGTGAGTTCCTGGAAGCCGCGGTTGTCGCTGGCCTAGCTAGCGCCGGCGTTGATGTGATCTTGCTTGGAGTCGTCCCGACTCCTGCAGTCGCGTATCTAGTCAGTTACCTAGATGCTGATCTTGGGGTCATGTTGTCGGCCTCGCACAATCCGATGCCGGATAACGGCATCAAGTTCTTCAATCGCGGCGGGTTTAAGCTTGACGACGAGATCGAGGACACCATTGAGGCGCGCCTGAGCGAACCGTGGGATCGACCAATCGGTGATCAGGTGGGTCGGGTGCGCGTAGACCATGGCGCGATAGATGCTTATGAGCAGCATTTGCTCGACACCTTGTCAAATGATCTCACCGGGTTGAAGATTGTTGTTGACTGCGCCAACGGAGCTGCGTCAGTCATTGCCCCCGAGGTCTTGCGAAGAGCCGGTGCCGAAGTTATTGCGATCCACGCGTCACCTGATGGGCTCAATATCAATGACGGCTGCGGCAGCACCCATCTCGAAGACCTGGTAGCGGCAGTGCTCGAGCATGGCGCCGATGCTGGTATCGCACATGATGGTGACGCTGACCGATGCCTAGCTGTTGACGAACTTGGACAGATTGTCGACGGAGATCACATCCTGGCCATTCTCGCGATGTCCATGCGCGATGCCGGTCGGCTGGTCGAGAACACCGTCGTTTCTACGGTCATGGCCAATCTAGGTTTTAAAATCGCAATGCACGAGGCAAATATTTTGGTGGTCGAAACCTCAGTCGGCGATCGCTATGTGCTTGAGGAGATGCGGGCGAACGGTTTGGTTCTTGGCGGCGAGCAAAGCGGTCACATAGTGATGAGTGACTTTGCAACTACCGGCGACGGACTTCTCACGGCCCTACATTTACTTGCTCGGGTAGCACAAACGGGAAGGTCACTAGGTCAACTTGCTACGGCGGTAACCAAACTTCCGCAGGTGCTGATAAACGTCGAAGGTGTCGATCGCTCCCGACTTGCCGGCTGCATTGAGGTGGACGAAGCGGTGGCTCACGGCGCGTCCCTCTTGGGTGAAAAGGGGCGAATATTGCTGCGGCCATCGGGCACCGAACCGGTTATTCGAGTAATGGTTGAAGCCCCCACTTTGGAGCAGGCTCAAAATATTACTGAGTCGATCGCGTCGGTCGTTCGCGCTGCGCTAGCCGTGAATTAACCCGCGCCCATATCGCTTGTTGAAATAGCAAGGTGAGCCAACCGGCGATCGCCATCCCGCCAATATTGATACCAAGTTGTGTGGCGCTGCCGATAACTTCATTCCACAGACCGAATACGGTGGCGATCGCGATATTGCCCGAAGCCGGAATCGTAGTGACGGAAATGAAGACACCGACAAGTCCGCTGGTGCGCGATGAAGTTAATGACAACACCCCGGCCGCACCAGCGACAATGGCCACCAGGAATGACCACCAGTTGGGGCTGTAGATAAATGAGGTCCCCGGACTGGGCTTTAGCACATCGACCTCGGTGATGAAGCCAAAGCCCTTGGCCGCAAGTGCTAGGGCGGTAACGACCCCAATCGATACGGCGAACCCGATAAGCAAGGTGCGTAGTGCCTGCCGAAATAGGTTCGGTCGCCGCTTTATCAGCGCCAGCCCAAGAGTGGCGATTGCCGTGAATTCCGGACCCAACACCATCGCCCCGATTACGAGGATCACCGAATCGGTAACGATGGCGATAGCGGCTAACAAAGTGGCGAGAATCATGAAACTGAGATACGTCCAGGTTAGTTGGGTGTCGTCATATGCACGCTCGATGACCTCAGCCCAAACAACGGCATCAGGACCACTACCAGGTGCATTGCGCTCAGCGTTAAGACCGCTCTGGGAGATCCAGGTATTAACCGGAACAAGTTGAATAGTGCCTAATTCTTGGACCCCGAGTGCGGTGAGTTTGGCCACCAGATCATTGGCAGCCTCCCGCGGAATATCAGCCCAAATCACGTCACCGACCGGTTTGGAGCTAGCTCCTGGCCAAATGGTCAGACTGCTGATGGTCGGGTCAGCCTCTAAAACGGCGACGGCCGCTGCTGCTAGGTCGGTCGGGCAGGACAAGCGCAAAGTGAGCACCCTCTACTCTGGCACCTATGTGCGGAATTGTTGGGTATGTCGGCAAGAAGCAGGCACTGGAAGTCGTGGTGGCGGGCCTGCGCCGAATGGAGTACCGGGGTTACGACTCTGCTGGTATCGCGGTTATCTCCGCCGGGCGCCTCGAAATTCGCAAGAAAGCCGGCAAATTGGTCAATTTGGAGACTTTGCTGGGGTCGGACCCACTTCCAGATTCGACCACCGGCATCGGACACACTCGGTGGGCAACCCACGGCGGCCCGACCGACTCCAATGCACACCCTCATGTCAGTGAGGACGGCACGATTGCAGTGATCCACAACGGCATCATCGAGAACTTCGCTGAACTGCGAGGTGAACTAGTCGCGGCCGGCGTCACCTTGACTTCGGAGACCGATACCGAAGTGGTGGCACATTTATTGGCGAAGACCCTGCCAGATACCAGCGATGATCTAGTCGAAGCCATGCGCAGAGTTTGTGGGCGGCTGGAGGGCGCGTTCACCTTGGTCGCGCTTGATCCTAGGCAACCAGACCTGGTGGTAGGCGCTCGACGCAATTCACCCCTGGTGGTCGGTATTGGTGTTGGTGAGAACTTCCTAGCCTCGGATGTTTCTGCTTTTGTTGATCACACTCGCAATGCTCTGGAACTTGGGCAGGATCAAATCGTTGTGCTTACTAGTGCAGGTGTCAGAGTTATTGATTTTGCTGGCGCTGTCGTTGAGGCACGCCCATTCACCGTCGACTGGGACGCCTCGGCCGTTGAAAAAGGTGGTCACGATCTATTCATGCTGAAAGAGATCGCCGAGCAGCCGAAAGCGGTCGCGGATGCATTACTGGGTCGCGTCGGCAAGGACGGCCGAATTCAACTTGATGAGATGGGCCTAGAGGATCAAGCGCTGCGCGACATCGACAAGGTCGTTGTAGTGGCATGTGGCACCGCGGCGCACGCGGGAATGGTCGCAAAGTATGCGATTGAACATTGGACTCGGATACCTGTCGAGATGGAGTTGGCTAGCGAGTTCAGGTATCGCGACCCAATAGTCAATGCGCGATCGTTGGTCATCGCAATATCCCAATCAGGTGAGACCATGGACACTTTGATGGCTCTGCGCCATGCTAAAGAACAGGGCGCGAAGACTTTAGCTATCTGCAACACGGTCGGCTCAACTATTCCGCGTGAATCAGATGCTGTTATCTATACCTATGCGGGCCCGGAAATCGCGGTTGCTTCAACGAAAGCTTTTTTGACGCAGATCATCGCCGCCTATTTGACCGGTCTCTACCTTGCGCAGGTGCGCGAAGTCTTGCCGCCCGCCGAGATCGCAGCGGTGCTGGCCGAACTCGCCGATATGCCCAGCAAGGTTGACCTAGTGCTCGATACCGTCGAGCCGGTACGGGCATTGGCGCGCAAGTTCGCAGATTCTCCTTCGGTGTTATTCATCGGACGCCATGTTGGGTTCCCCGTTGCCCTGGAGGGTGCCTTGAAACTAAAGGAACTCGCCTATATGCACGCCGAAGGCTTCGCGGCCGGTGAGCTAAAGCACGGCCCGATTGCTTTAATCGAAGATGGAGTACCGGTGGTGGTGATCGTGCCATCGCCTACTGGCCGGGCGATTCTTCATGACAAAATCATTTCTAATATTCAAGAGGTTAGAGCCCGCGGTGCTCGAATTATCGCGATAGCTGAAGAAGGCGACGAGAAAATCTCGGACTACGCCGACTATGTCATTCGGGTGCCAGCGGTGCCTCCTCTCATGCAACCCTTAGTTTCAACAGTGCCTTTGCAGGTTTTCGCCTGTGAGATGGCTACGGCCAAGGGCCATGATGTCGATCAACCGCGAAACCTGGCGAAGTCTGTGACCGTCGAGTAGAAAATGATTGCCGCATTCGATGTAGCAACTATTCAGGCTGCTGAGCAAGCCCACGGGGCTGAACTTGACTCCGGTGTCTTGATGGATCGCGCGGCAACCGGCTTGGCGCGAGCAGTTATTGGCCTACTTCAAGAATCGCGTGGCCAAGTGCGCGGTGCGCGGATTACCATTGCCGTCGGCGGTGGCAACAACGGCGGAGATGCGCTTTTTGCGGGGGCCAAGTTGGCGCAGCGTGGAGCCTCGGTCACCGCGGTATGCATCGGAGCAAGTGCCCATGACGCCGGGGTGGCAGCGCTACGCAGAGCCAATGGGCGTGTTCTGCAATGGCATGAAACCGAAATTGATCTAGCCCAGCAGGATTTATTCTTCGACGCTGACATCATCGTTGATGGAATTGTGGGTCTTGGGGGCGTTGGCGCACTGCGCCCCGCCGCGGCTGCTGTTGTTGAGCTCATGAACGCTAGTGGGGCTTTGGTGGTAGCGGTGGATCTACCAAGTGGAGTTGCAGCTGATACCGGTGAGGTAGCCGACATCGCGGTTGCTGCCGATGTCACCGTTACGTTTGGGTGCCTAAAGCCGGGATTATTGATCGCACCAGGTAGTGGTTTTGCTGGTGGGGTTCATGTTGTTGATATTGGGATCAACGATGCCCTAGGTGACCCGGCGCTCATCGCCTTGGAGGCGTTGGATGTGGTTGCTTATGTTCCTGAGCCCGATGTTGACGACTATAAGTACCGCCGGGGGGTTGTCGGCGTAGCGGCAGGGGGGCGCCGGTATCCGGGTGCGGCTCTGCTAGCTGTGGGAGCGGCTCGAATGGGCGACGTTGGCATGGTGCGGTACCTCGACCGTGGTGACGACGTCGCGCACCAAGTGCTGGCCGCCTTCCCCGATGTGGTGGCAAGTGGTGATGACCCCAGCAGCTCAACCCGGGTCACGGCTTGGGCCTGCGGACCAGGATTTGTCGCCGATGACTCGGTGTCACAAGACGAGATCGCGGTGGAAGCGGTACTTCGCACCTCGGCGCCGGTCGTACTTGATGCCGGCGCTCTGATGGCGGTTGCGGGTTCACCGATATTGCGAGAGGTACTACGCGAGCGGTCAGCGATAACCGTGATAACCCCGCACTCTGGTGAAGCCGCGGCCTTGGCTGCAGCTTTGTTGCTGCCGGCAGTTCTTGGGCGTCTTGAGTTGGTGCAGGCCCTGGCGCAGCGCCTTAATGTTGTGGTTGTGCTCAAAGGATCCGCGACTTTAATTGCCGCACCGAGTGGCTTGGTGCTCGTTGACACCATGGGCGGGGCTGAACTAAGCACCGCCGGCAGTGGCGATGTGCTTACCGGGTTGGTTGCCGCAATTCTTGCCGGTGCCAATGCACGGGGTGAGATTGACGACCATGATGATGCGGCCGTGGCTGTTACCGCCGCCGTATGGCTGCATGGTCAAGCCGGGCAACTTGCGGCCGCAGCTGGCCGGCCGGTGACCGCCGTAGATGTGCGAGACCACTTAGCCGGTGCGGTGGCGCTGGTGCGTCGCTAGCTCTTCACCACTCAACATTTAACTCGCGTCCATATTCAACAGGGTGCTAACTAGGTCGACTAGTGCCTGGAGGACAATGCGTGCATGACCACCGCGACCGTCGATCTCGGCGCCATCGCCCATAATCTGGCCCTTGTTCGAAGGGTGGTGTCGAGCGCTGATGTCATGGCCGTGGTCAAAGCTGATGCCTACGGCCACGGCCTGCTCCGGGTTTCTGAAGCTTTGCGCGCGCGCGATGTCAGATGGCTCGGGGTGGCACTCCCAAGTGAAGCTTTAGCGCTGCGAGATTTTGGCGACACCGGCCGCATCCTGGCTTGGTTGTGGGCGCCAGGTGATGGGGATATTGAGCGGTGTGTAGCAAGCGGTGTTGATCTAGGTGTCTCGAATTCGCGAATGCTGCAGGAGGTGGCGGCCGCGGCAGCCACCACCGGCACAAAAGCTCGCGTGCAGTTAAAGGTAGACACCGGACTCTCACGCAACGGTTGTTCGTTATCGCAGTGGCCAGCGCTCATTGCCGAGGTACTTGATGCTGGGTCCCTGGTTGAGGTAACCGGCGTGTGGTCGCATCTGGCTAATGCCGATATACCTAATCACCCATCGGTCCACGAGCAGCGCCTGCTATTTGATCAGGCCTGCGCCACCGCGGAAGATCTGGGTCTGGTGATCCCAATGCGCCACTTGGCTAATAGTCCGGCTGCCTTGCTGTCTCCGGAGACCCACTACGACCTAGTGCGGGTTGGCATCGCCCTTTACGGAGTTTCACCGGTTGCGGGGCGTGACTTTGGGTTGCGCCCGGCGATGACCTTGGTTTCATCGGTGGCCTCGGTAAAGATGATCGATGCCGGTGCCTCAGTGTCTTATGGCACCACCTGGACCGCAACCGAAGAAACTCTGGTCGCACTTGTTCGAGGTGGATATGCGGACGGGGTCCCTCGATCGGCGGGTAACCGTGCTGAAGTTGTTATTAATGGCCGGCTTTACCCGATCGTGGGACACGTGGCCATGGATCAGTTCATGGTTGCCGTAAGTGGTGACGTGATGGCGGGTGACGAAGTAGTCATCTTTGGAACTTCGCCAACGGCGAATGAATTTGCACAAGCCTGCGACACCATCGGTTATGAGATCGTCACTCGGATTGGCCCGCGGGTCCCGCGTGCTTATGTTGGTGCCTCATGAGCCGCGATATGACCAACGCAATCAGGGTGGTTGGGGGTGGTCTTTTAGCCGCCGGAGTACTTGCCGCGGGTGCGGCTGCGGGCGCTGCCGTCGAGCGCATTGTGCTTTCGCGTGGTTCAAAGTCCAAAGACAAATGGTCCATGGATGAATTCGACCCGATTAATCGTGAACTTATTACTGCCGATGGCATTGCGCTTCATGTAGAGATTGATGAGGCCGACTCACCTTTGACCATAATTTTTTGCCACGGCTACGCATTGAGTTTGGATTCTTGGTATTTCCAGCGCAAAGCCCTTCAAGGTCAGGCCCGCATGGTGTTCTATGACCAACGTAGCCATGGGCGTTCTGAGCGCGCCGACTTTGATTCACATCACGTTGATCAATTAGGTGAGGATCTTGGGGACGTAATAGCGGCGGTAGCGCCAACCGGGCCGCTTATGCTGGTCGGCCACTCCATGGGTGGCATGAGCATCATGGCATTTGCTGAGCAGCAGCCTGAGGTAATTCGCGATCGCGTCTACGGTGTTGCACTTATTGCAAGTTCGGCCGGGGGGCTCACCGAAGTTACTCTTGGCTTACCTGCGCCATTCGGGCACATCTTCCACCGAGTCGCCTCCCCGGCGGCGGCGGCACTCGCTCGTCGGCGCAATCTAGTTGAACGCGGGCGTCGTTCAAGTAATGATTTAGGCATGCTGCTCACTCGCCTGTACTCATTTGGGTCGGTGGCATCTGAGCAAGCCGGGCAACTGGTTTCCAACATGATTACGGCCACGCCGATTGATATTCTTGCTGAATTCCTGCCCGCGCTGCAAGACCATGACAAGCGCGACGCGTTGCCGATACTTCAACATGCCGAAGTCCTCGTCATAGTCGGAGATTCGGATCGGCTAACTCCAAAACCCCATAGCGACGAAATCGTGAGGCGCATTCCCGGGGCGGAGTTTGTTGTCATCAAAGATGGCGGTCACATGGTCAATATTGAGCACCACGAAGAAGTGGATGAATTGCTGCAGCAACTGCTTGAACGCGTTAAGCGGGATCTCAATGGTGCGTCCGGTAACGGCGTGGCATGAGCCAGGTTGTAATCGACACTGCGGCCTCGATGCAAGCTTTGGGCGAGCGGATTGGACACAACTGTCGACCCGGTGATCTGGTTTTACTAGTCGGTGATCTCGGCGCTGGTAAAACCACCTTGGTGCAAGGACTCGGGCTGGCTCTGGGGGTAACCGAACGGGTAACCAGCCCGACATTTGTTATTGCTCGGGTTCATGCCACCGCTGCCGGTTTTCCTCAACTTATGCACGTTGATGCCTATCGCCTTGGCTCCGCACTCGAATTCGACGATCTTGACTTGGCTGCTGAAGTCGATGAGAGCGTCACCGTTGTCGAATGGGGTGAGGGGAAAGCCGAGCAGTTGGCCGGGGATTACCTGTTAGTGCAGATCACTCGATCCGACTATGACGTCGATGAGACACGTCGGGTGGAATTAACTGGCAGAGGTGAACGCTGGACCACCAATGACCTGGACGTGATTGCCGGCCCATGATTATTTTGGCTTTGGATACTGCCTCGGCGGCGACCTCGGTGGCCTTAGTCGATGGTGATGTCATTTTGGATTCAGCGAGGCATATTGATGCACGTCGGCACGCCGAAGTCCTCGCGCCGATGATTGCTGAAGTCGTGGCTGGTCGCGCCGTTGACGCCGTGGTGTGCGGGGTGGGCCCCGGCCCGTACACCGGGCTACGTGTTGGAGTTGCTAGCGCGCAGAGCCTCGGGTTAGCTTGGCGGGTACCGGTGGTGGGTATTTGCTCACTCGATGCCATCGCTCATGCGGCTCGCGAGGCGGGAGTAACCGGTGAATTCATCGCGGCCTTGGATGCGCGCCGAAATGAGGTTTATTGGGCCCGGTATGGCGCACAGCGGCTGTTGGGGCCGTATGTAAACCGGCCAGATGAACTAGACCCGGAATTGCTCACCTTGCCTTGGGTAGGCGTCGGCGCCGAACCGCGGTATCCCGACGCCTCAGACTTGGCCCGAATTGCGTCGCCACTGCTCGACGTAGGGGTATCAGTTGCTGAACGCATCACTGACCTCGCCGCCCACGGGACCGATGACGGTGCTACGGCTAAGCAACTTGGCCTGCAGCAACTGTTGCCACCCTTTCCGCTCTATGTGCGCCGGCCTGATGCAGTTGCAGGTTTTAAGTCATGACAGCAGTTGAGGTGCGGCCCATGCACTGGTGGGATATCCCTGCCGTGCATGTGATTGAAACGGCAATATTTGCAACGGACCCATGGAGTATTGAGCAATTTTGGTCTGAGTTAGCGCAGCCGACCCGACACTATTTCGTTGCAGAAATCGACGGTGCCATCGTGGGTTACGCAGGTAGTTTCGTGTTGAGCCCCGAAGCGGATGTGCAGACAGTCGGAGTCGCCGCTGATCAACGTGGCCGGGGCATCGGTGCGGTGCTACTGACCACCTTGATCGAGCAAGCGATACAAGCACAGGCGGCGCAACTGATCCTTGAGGTGCGCTCTGATAACGCCGCGGCCATTGCCATGTATCAACGGTTCGGATTCGAGCGCATTAGTTCTCGGCCCAATTACTATGCACCTGGCATTGACGCAATGATCATGCGCCTGCGGCCACTTGCAATTAATTCCACGGACGGCGGCGGTCAACAATGACCAGCGAGCCACTTGTTCTAGGTATTGAAACCTCTTGTGATGAGACCGGAGTCGGCATTGTTCG
>SHUQ01000030.1 GCA_009694585.1 Candidatus Nanopelagicales bacterium
CTGCGCAAAATCACTTTTAGGTCACCCAGCGTCTCGGCCTTTTGTAAATCAACCGAAACCAGTGCCCGTCCAAAATAGAAAGCGTGCAGGTGGGAGTCATCGATACCCGGCAATACCGTGCAACCCATCAAATCAATGGCACCTGATTCAACGGATCGAACCCGTTCAACTACCGGCTCAACTACATCAATGACGCCATCGCGAATCGCGATCTTATGCAATCCGAGTCCATACGGGCCCAAGTCAACATTGACCAATTTCAAATCAAGACTCGAATTCACGCCCTAATCGTCATGGGTTGCACAGTCCACGTCAAGATCCCTTTTCATGATTCCCTGGTAATATCCAGCAAAGTGGACCAGATCAATTCCGCTGGCGGCCCGGTTGAGCTGGATCCGCTCGCTACGGTGCGATTTGCTCCGCTACCCTGCTGCCTGTGACCTCACTTTTGCGCCGGCCGCGCGCGACCCGCCCCGCCCTTGCACTAGCGACCATCGCGGTCGCACTGACTGCCACCTTAAGCGGCTGCTACAGCGGATTTAGGGCAAATACCAACGAGCAGAGCCTGATGAATTCCGGCAACGGCACCCAGGCACAAATCGGTGATATTCGTATCGAAAATGCCACCTTGGTGCTCGGACCAGAGGCCTCGGGCACCGCGACCTTGGTGACAACCCTCATCAACCAAGGGGCTGCCCCCGATTCGCTTATTGGCCTTGAGATCGACAACAAACCGGTCTATGTCACACCGGGCGCCGGCGAACTGGCTGCCGGGGCTGCTGTTTCATTCGGATACAACAGCTCTTCTTGGATCAACTCCTATGAATTCACCGCATCGGTGAGCAGTTACGTCCCCGTCAAAATTCAGTTCAGGGATGCCGGAATCGTAATGCTGAGCGTTCTCACCGTGCCGCCGACGAATATCTACGAGGGCATCGCACCCGAGCCCGCAACCTTGCCGGCTGCTAGTTAATTCTCCATCTTGTAGCCGAGGCCACGAACCGTTAGCAGGTGCACAGGGTTCGCCGGATCCTCTTCGATCTTGGCGCGCAGTCTCTTCACATGCACGTCAAGTGTCTTGGTGTCGCCAACATAGTCGTGGCCCCAGACACGATCTATGAGTTGTGAGCGAGTGATCACTCGACCGCTGTTACGAACAAGCATCTCGAGTAGGTCAAACTCTTTCAGCGGCATCGCGACGGACTCACCACGCACACTGACAATATGACGGTCAATATCCAGACGCACCGGACCCGCTTCAACCACGATCGGCAGGATTTCCTCGAAGTCACCGTATCGACGCAATACCGCGCGCACTCGGGCTAATAATTCGCGCGAGGAAAAAGGCTTAGTCACATAGTCATCAGCGCCGAGTTCGAGCCCTACGACCTTGTCGACCTCACCGTCTTTGGCCGTGACCATGATGATCGGCACTAGAGACTTGGCTCGAATCTGCCGGCACACCTCGGTTCCCGAGACACCGGGAAGCATCAGATCAAGCAGGATGAGATCTGCGCCGTTGTTGTCGAACTCCTCAAGCGCCTTGTTGCCGTCACTTGCTACGGCTACCTCGTAGCCTTCACGGCGAAGCATGAACGAAAGTGCCTCCGAGAAAGACTCTTCATCTTCGACAACCAAAATACGGGTCACGACAGCACCTCTTGCTCATGGATGGGTATGGAATCCCATGCAAAACCATCTGTAATTCCTGACTCTTGCCCAGCATAAGCTGGTAAGCGCAGCGTGAAACTCGAACCCACTCCAACTTCTGACCACACGGTGCATTCACCACCATGGTTTTGACAAACATGTTTAACAATAGCTAAGCCAAGGCCCGTACCACCCGTCAGCCGCGAACGGGCCGGGTCGACTCGATAAAAACGCTCAAACACTCGGTCCAGCTCATGTGATGGAATACCTATGCCTTGATCCTTCACCACAATTTCGACAAGGCCGCCAACTACCCGGGTATCAACAGCCACTTTCGTCGATCCTGGCGAATACGAGATTGCATTCGCTAGCAGATTGCGCACCGCGGTCTGGATTTGACTTAGATCGCCATACACTGCACCGCCACTGTCAACTGATTGAATAAACTCAGTGTCGCTGCTAGTGGCAATTGTTCGGACCTCGTCGATCGCCCGATTAACGAGTTCGTCAATATCAATTACCTGCGCGTGTGTAAGCGGGTCATCGCCTTGCAATCTTGACAGGTCAATTACGTCTTGGATCAGATTCCCCAACCGGCCAGCCTCAATCTGCATGCGCTCGGCGAAATGGCGAACCTGCACTGCATCATCACTTGCCGACTGCACTGCCTCAGCAAGAAGCGCTAAGGCACCGACGGGAGTTTTAAGTTCATGACTAACATTCGCAACGAAGTCGCGGCGCACTGCATCCACTTTGCGTTCCTCAGCTAGGTCATCAATCAGGACTACCACGGAACCTGTGCCAAGCGCGGCAACTCGCACTCGCAACTCGAGCAGTTCACGACCCAGCGGCGGTCGGCGCACCCGCATCTCCTGCTCGCGCCCGATGCCGTCCTCTAAGACCCGCTCGATTAGATGCGAGATGTCAGGGATGGCCACCGAATTGCGACTGACCAGCCCCAAACCCAAACTGCGCGCACTCGCTAGCAACACCGTGCCATCGGCGTCCACCACTAGCGAGGCCGAGGGCAAAACACTCAGAACTCGAAGGATCTCGTCTGGCACTCCAGCGGTTGAATCCCGTTGGGAGACCGCCACAAGGCGCGGGGCGCCCACACCCGAAGTCACACGTTGCCCAGCCACCCTCCAAGGATAGGCCGCATTGGGCTCAGAAACGAATACGGCAGCCTCAGGTCCCTGGTCGTTCGCGCAGGATTCACCTTCAGCACCCGCTGTTAACCTTTTTACTACCTGCTGTTCATCACAGATGCGAAGTGATTGGTTGACCGCGTACGCTGTGGCCCTGAGGGCGGAGGGCGCTTCCGTGAGTTAGGTGAGGATCTAAATGGCTGAGACTTATCAGGGTCAACTTGACGAGGTAAATGGTGACCTCGTAACGATAACCCGGTTAGTTGGTTCAGCCATGAACCAAGCAACCCAATCTTTGCTTGATGCAGATCTTTCACTCGCCGAAAAAGTAATCGAGTCTGACGCTCAGATCGACGCCTTGTGCAGTTCAGTTGAGGAGCGCTGCTTCGACATAATCGTAATCGGTCGACCTGCCGCAACTGACCTGCGTTTGGTAATCGGGGCATTGCGAATTGCCACTTCACTTGAACGCATGGGTGACCTAGCAGAGCACATCGCAAAACAGGCACGGATGCGTTACCCGAAACCATCAGTGCCACAGGAGTTGCGAGCAACTTTCGCAATCATGGGCGGTGTTGCTGAAGCAATAGTCTCAAAAACAGGTTCGGTGATCGCGACCAGAGATGTTTCACTCGCTACTGATATCGCACGCCATGATGCCGAGATGGATCACCTGCATCGCGAGCTCTTCACGATCGTGCTGTCACCATCTTGGAAGCACGGCGTCGAAGCAGCGATTGATGTGACTTTGCTTTCTCGATACTACGAGCGCTACGCTGATCACGCGGTTTCAGTGACACGGCGCGTGGTCAATGTCGTTACCGGCGAGCCATACGTCGCCGTCGACATCACTTCATAGCGGTCAAGCAAACTCGACAAGAAGGGAGTGAATCTGCATGCAGCGTCGTAAGCCAGCACCACGCCGCATCGCGGTGCTCTCAATCCACACTTCACCCCTTGACCAACCTGGCACCGGCGATGCAGGCGGCATGAATGTCTATGTCGTCGAGACAGCGCGCCGGCTGGCTGAAAGTGGAATTGAGGTTGAGATTTTCACTCGCGCTACCTCTTCTGATTTTGCACCCGTAATCGACTTCATGCCAGGCGTTAAGGTGCGTCACATCACAGCAGGGCCATATGAAGGTCTACTGAAAAAAGATCTCCCGGCTCAACTCTGTGCAGTCTCCGCCGGCGTGATGCGGGTTGAGGCAGCACACCATGAAGGTTGGTTCGATTTAATCCATTCGCACTATTGGCTTTCGGGGCAAGTTGGCTGGCTTGCCGCTGACCGCTGGCAGGTTCCGCTGGTGCATTCCATGCACACAATGGCCAAAGTGAAGAATGCCGAATTAGCTTCGGGTGATACTCCAGAACCTGCAATGCGCATCATTGGCGAGGAGCAGGTCATCGCCGCAGCCGATCGCCTAGTTGCAAACACCAGCGACGAAGCCGATCAACTCGTTAATTTGTACGGTGCCGATCCACATCGCATCGACATCGTCCACCCCGGGGTCGATCTTGATCTTTTCACCCCTGGAGACAAGGAACGAGCGCGCGCCCGATTCGGTCTGCGTCCAGATCAAGTTGTCCTCCTTTTTGTCGGGCGCATCCAACCACTTAAGGCACCGGATATTTTGATCAAAGCTGCGGCTCGCCTCGTGGATTTAGACCCAACACTTCGTGATCGCCTCGTGGTAACGGTGTGCGGCGGCCCATCCGGCAGTGGGCTGGACCATCCGACCGCCTTGACCGATCTGGTGACCGAGTTAGGTGTCGGAGACCTAATCCGCTTCGAGCCGCCCGGTGACCGGCAAACCCTCGCCGATTGGTACCGGGCCGCTGATATCGCTGTCGTCCCGTCCTACTCTGAATCTTTCGGATTAGTCGCTGTCGAAGCACAGGCGTGCGGCACCCCCGTCGTAGCATCAAGTGTTGGCGGCCTTCGCACCGCGGTAGCCGACGGCGTAAGTGGTGTGCTCATTGGAAGCCACGACTCCATCGAATACGCCCACGCAATTGGTGCCTTGCTCGGTAACCCAGCACGCCTGCATGAGCTTTCAGCTGGCGCCAGGATGCATGCGGCAACCTTCGGTTGGAGCGCCACCACCGCTGGCCTAATTGCTACCTACCGTGCAGCCACATCGACAGTGACCGCGACCGCCGAACTCGCTGCTGCCCCTTGAAAGCCACGACGGTAACGACCATGACGCAATCATGAAGCAGGAAACTGCGGCCGCTGTACTCACCGAATACTTGGCCGCCGCAGGGTTACCTTATGAGCGAGTTGGTCACGACACTTTCGTGATCACTTTGCCGGGAGAACACAAACTACAAACTAATATGGCTTTGACTGTAGGCGCTCACGCCATCACAATAAATGCCTTTGTGTCACGCAACCCTGACGAAAACCACGAAGCCGTGTACCGGTGGCTACTCGAGCGCAACCGGCGCATGTATGCGGTGGCATTTGCCGTCGATCACCTCGGTGATATCTACCTAACCGGTCGCCTTCCGCTCGACGCAATCACCGCGGACGAAATCGACCGGGTTTTCGGATCAGTCTTGGAGTATTCGGACGGCGCGTTTAACACCATCCTCGAACTGGGTTTCGCCTCCGCAATTAAGCGTGAGTGGGCTTGGCGTATCTCCCGGGGTGAGTCCACCGCCAATCTGGCAGCCTTCGCCCACTTGGCCGAAGTTGATCAGGCGAGCGACCTCAACTAGGCATCAGGCAGGATGTACCTATGAGTAATGCGCCCTACACCTTGATTCTGCTCCGCCACGGCGAGAGCGTCTGGAATGCCGAGAACCTATTTACCGGTTGGGTTGATGTTGATCTAACCGACAAGGGCCGGGCAGAGGCAGCGCGCGGTGGTGAACTTTTGGCGGCGGCGGGCGTCCTCCCCGACATCGTCCACACTTCACTACTGCAGCGCGCCATCAAGACTTCGCAACTTGCTCTCGAAGCGTGCGATCGATTGTGGATACCTGTAGTTCGAAATTGGCGCTTGAATGAACGTCACTACGGTGCGCTGCAGGGCAAGAACAAGAAGGAAACCCTAGCGCAATACGGTGAAGAACAATTCATGTTGTGGCGTCGCTCATTTGACATCCCACCGCCACCAATTGACCCGAATGACAAATGGGCGCAAACCGGTGATGCGCGCTACGCCGCGTTACCACCGGAAGCTCTACCCACAACCGAATGCCTCTCAGACGTCGTTGACCGCTTGATGCCTTACTGGCAAGACGTTATTGCAGCTGAGCACTTGCGCGCCGGCATGACCGTGATGGTCGCAGCGCACGGCAACTCGCTGCGCGCCATGGTGAAACATCTTGATGGGATTTCCGATCACGACATCGCCGCGCTGAATATCCCAACCGGTATTCCGCTCATCTATCGACTAGACGAGAACCTCAAGCCCATCGTGCCAGGTGGCGAGTACCTAGACCCGGAAGCCGCTATTGCTGCCGCCGCGGCAGTTGCAGCTCAGGGCAAGAAATAGCGGCCTCAAAGCCTTCGAGAACTTCATCGTTGAAGAGTACGAACTGCACCTTCGTGATGCCTGATTTCGGGTCCGCGGCATGGATTATCAACTCACATTCACTCTTCGTGAGATCCCCACGAAAAATTAAAAGAGCGCTCAGCGCAAGCTAACGCCTGGTTATCTCGATGATGCGCGGGCGAATATCGAAAAGATAGATCAAAGCAATGACGATGCCGGCGATCCCGAATATCGTCAGAGTTAACTGCGGCAACAACCCGGTCAGCGCCGCTAAGCCGGTGAGAATCAGCCACAGCACCTTGGTCTGGCGCCCTACCGCGGGAAAGGCGTCGGCTCGCCGGCGCAGGCAATCGATGAATGCAAAAGCCTTCACGCCGAGGGTTATCACCCGTCTTGCACGGTTCCGAACATGGGGTAAACGTTAATACAAGGGCCGTGGCAATTCGAACTGGCCCGCACCTAATGGCACCGGCCCGTTCTTTCCCGCACGCAAATTTCTTTAGATACCAACAACCTCGCGCAGCAAAGTCACGCCGTGATGAACCGATTTACGTACCTCGGTGGTCGTAGTTTCGACGCGCGTGCGCGCACTGGTTGTCATCGCAGCGAAATCAATATTCAGGACATCAACTTTGGGCAAATTAACTTTGGGCAGGTCAATCTTTGGCATGTCAAACTTCGGGAACTCGAACTTCGGGAACTCGAACTTCGGCAGCTCAAATGGCAAGCTCGCCTTTGCCGAGGTTGCCTTGGCGGACCCGGCAGCTTTGGCTGTCGTGGCTTTCGCGGCAGCGGCGGCCTTCTTGGTAGGTGCGTATTCCTTGCTTGTCATGATTTCTCATCCTCTCGTGGTGTCGCCTGCGCTTGGTTCTCAGACTGAAACGCGGCGTAAATCTGCAGTAGCGTCGCTCGCTGCCGCTCGGTGAGCGTGGCGTCCGAGGCGATGGCCGTGGTGACCACCTGATCCCCCTCCCGCTCCGCCAAAATGCCCGCCCGTACGTACAAGGTCTCTGCGGAGATCCGCAGGCCTTGTGCGATCCGGCCAAGGATCTCGGCGCTCGGTTTGCGAAGGCCTCTTTCGACTTGGCTCAAGTATGGATTGGAGACCTCCGCCGCCTTTGCCAACTGGCGCACGGACATCTGCGCCTGGTCGCGCTGCTCGCGAATGAAGCCGCCGAGCCCGCTCACGTCGATTCTTGCCATGACTTCAGTATGACACACAGTGCTTGCAATTGCAAACGGCAGTGCTAGCAGGGGCTAGCGTGAATTAGGTCACCCCGCTAAAACCGAGGCCACCATGCCAAATTGCGGTCATGTCTTCTTTATCGGCATTCCGGACCAGTCTTAAACCTAAATTGGCAAACTACTTTCTGGGAGCAAAAGTGGGGCTATTAGTCCGCCGGCACGATGACTTCCTGGGCAGCGGCCACTTCGCCCTCATCGGTTCGAATGGTCAGCAAAGCGTCAATTGGCACATTGCGCTTCACAATGGCAGTGGCTATGGGGCCAAGTTCATAATGACGGGCACCAGCACCGACCCAGCCCACCTCTTTTTCGCCGGCAAAGACGCGGGCTAAGTGGCCGGGGACGATTTCAGCCGAGCCATCAATATGTAATAGAACTAGCCGCCTGGGCGGTTTACCCAGATTCTGCACCCGCGCAACGGTCTCCTGGCCGCGATAGCAGCCCTTTTGCAGGTGGACCGCGGGGCCGATCCAGCCCACTTCATGGGGCAAGGTCTTGTGATCGGTTTCAAACCCCAGCCGTGGCATCGCGGCCGCAACCCTTAAAGCTTCTAGGGCCCAACTGCCACTGCGCCCAGTTGCGTCAACAAGCCGCGCGGCCAAATCTGCTCGCGGCAAAATGACCTCGCGTCCGCTAAAACCCCTACCTACGAAGGGTTCGGGCACCAGCCAGGTCGGGTGGTTCGGGTCAATTATTGAGATCGGCTCCCAAACCACTGCGAACTGTGCAGTGACATTCGAGATTGTCACCCGCAACATGAATTGCATTGAAACCAGATACTTCTCAAGTGAGTCGGCCGTGCCGGGCTCAACAATGAGCCAAGCGGTTTCACCATCGTCAACTAGGTGCAGTTCATGTTCGACGTGTCCGTGGGGACTAAGTATTAATACCAGCGCCGACTCATGGGGCTGCAGGTTTTCAAGATGCTGAGTTGTTAACGTATGCAGCCAGGTCAGTCGGTCGGGGCCGGTAACTGTGACCACACCGCGATTTGAAATATCGACGATTCCCGCGCCTTCAGCGAGTAACCGCTGTTCGCGATGCGGGTCACCAAAATGCCAGGCGATTGACTCGTCAACGCTGCCCGCGGGGCCGGCCACCGCCTGCGGCAAGTCAAGTGAGGTCACAATTCGTCTTCCGATAAGTCCTCGCCCAACTTGCCTTCACACTTTGAGCAATGCCCGTGGATCGCCATATGTGAAATATCGGTGGTGAAACCTTCGTCAACGCGAAGACGCTCAACAAAGGTTGCCGCAACGGCAGCTGGGACACTGGCAACCGCAGAGCAGCGATCGCACACCAGATGAATGTGTAGCTCTTCATCGACCGCATGGTAGGTCGGAGCTCCGTGCCCGATATGCGCATGGGTAACGAGCCCGACGCTTTCAAGAACCTCCAGCGTTCGGTAGACAGTAGAAAGGTTCACCCCGGTCGCGGTGCGCTGTACCTCAACCAGAATTGTCTCTGGGGTCCCATGCTGCAGACGCTCCACTGCCTCAAGGACCAATTGGCGTTGCGGGGTGATGCGGAATCCATGCTCATGCAGGCGTCGATCCCAATCTTCAATCGCCATTTTGGTCTCCATCGTCAACCCGTGACAGCGTTGCCGCAAGGTGATTAGTCATCTGCTGTCCCATGGCAGCCATGTCGAAGGTCCAGAGCAGTCTTTCTTCAACTAATCCGTACAACCGATGGCCGTCGGTGTACTCCTTAGCGCTTTCGGTGCGCGCGACAACATCGGTCCGCAGTTCAGCCCGAGCACCAGTGATGACCGCATCCTCGATCCCGGTGACTTCGATTTGGCCGTACCAAACTTCGGCGTAACCGGTCGGGTGCGCAAGTTGCACCTCTAGGTGATTATGCGGGCGGGGGCGCCAGAATCCAGTTTCCGTGCCGAGCGGGCGCACGCGGTTACCGTCATCGTCAAGTAACCAACTGCGTGACCAATAACGAAGGAATGGCCGTCCGTCACAAACAAATGAAACTTCTTGCCCGAACCGGAAATCCTCGATGGTTGGGTACTGCCCCGTGCCAACCCCGACCCAACGCCCTACCAACCAGGAAAGCGGTAGCAACTCCTCCGGGAGTACCCCGACCGGTGTGGCACCCACGGGTTACTCGCCACCTGTCACGGGTGCATTGACCAGGCGATAAACCATCAAGAAGGAGCCGCCGGTAAGTAGCACAGAGACCGCGATTAGGAGGGTGGCGAAGACGGCATCAAGCATGTACGGCAGCCTACTCCCCATGAGTACATCCGAAGCTCGTCGCTTGCTCGTCAAAGTCATGGTGGGCGACGATGCTCCCGAGCGCTGTTCGCAGGGCTTCACGGTGGCCGCAATGGCCGCCGCCTCTGGTGTCGGCGTCTCGCTGTGGTTAACCGGTGACGCCGCCTGGTTCGCCTTGCCCGGGCGCGCCGAAGGGTTCGTCCTAGAGCACGCCGCACCGCTTTCGGATCTGCTAGCTGGGATTTTGGCTGCTGGCACCGTCACTGTTTGCACGCAGTGTGCCCAGCGACGGGGCATTGAGTCAGCGGATGTAATACCGGGGATCCGCATCGCCGGTGCGGCTGTCTTCGTGGAGGAAGCCACCCAGCCCGGGGTACAGGCGCTCACCTACTAACTCAGCCTGCTTTCAATCAGCCTTACCTGGCGAGGCGCTTGAACAACAAAAAAACTTCACACCCCAAGCAGAAGTTGAATGCGGCGTTCAAGAACGCGGCGCCAAGGGCGAAAGCGACCGCGATGGTCGCGATCAAGGTGCTGCCGAGCAATACCGAAATCAGCGCGACGGCCAAGAAACCGAAACCAACTAATTGTGCAAAGCGCGGTGGCGCGGAATCCTCTAGCTCAACCGGAGCCGGTAGCCGGGGCTGGATGAAGGTTCGAAAGACCCAGCCATAGGGCTGGGCCCGTAACCCCACAAAGGCACCGAGGGCGAAAACTAAGGTTTGCCAAGCAATCAAGGTCGTGCCCAACGCGGTGCCCATGGTGATCAGCGAGATTGCAAGAACCAAAGTGCTTACGGCTCCGCCGAATCGCGGACCCCTTGGATCAATCCTGGCGCGCGTGCACAGGTCGATTAAATTCTGTTGGGTCTGATACTTCCCGGATGATGTCGCCATGTCGCAAAGATAGGTACTCGTTCAGCAGGTCCTGCGCCGCCTTCAGTATTAGTGCCCACGGCCTAATTGCAAATAATTCGCAGGTTAGTCGAGTTCACCTAGTGCGGCTAATACATCAGCCTTTCGCGGTAAACCACTAGCTCGCTTACGAATGTGCCCTGCGCTATCAAGTATCAAGACTGTGGGAGTGCGCCTAATATCAAGGGCGCGAACCAGACCAAGATTGGCTTCGGCATCGATATCGACGTGCACAACTCCGTCAACCAAGCCGCTGACCTGTTCAAGAATTTGCCTAGTGGCGCGGCAGGGCTGGCAAAAAGCCGATGAAAACTGCACGAGGGTGGCACGTGAGCCGAGATCGACCCCGATGGACTGCGCGTCAAGGATTTCGCCGCCGTGCTCGTCAATCCCGGCTGTATGAACATCAGCGGTGCGCATGCGGCCGTTATGGGAGCGGTACCAAAGACCAAATACCGTCGCCAGAATCAGGATCGCAAACACGATAAATATGCCATTCACGCTTCATCACCTCCCCTCGAGCGCTGTTCGCCCTCGCAATGCTTGACCGCCCACTGCCCTATGTCATCAATTGTCTGAAGATCTATCGCCGACTCGGCGTGACCGAAGCCGTCAATGATCCATTCCTCTGATTGGGCACTGCCACCTTCAATCGCCGCGCGATACAGCGCATGCGCATGCTCAATAGGAAAATAGCTATCAACAGTGCCGTGAACAACCAGCATCGGGATCTCGCCTAACTTCGCCGCCGCCTCAACCGGAGCGATCGGTGGTGGCGTTGGCCACGGCGTAGTTCCAATCCTCACCCCCCGAATGCGCATTGCCACCCGACCCGATTTAGTCTCAACAAGTCGGTGCACAAGGCGCATGATCGGTGTACCACGGTAGTACCAAAATACGGTGCCGCTAACACTCACAACTGCATCAACACGGGCCTTCGTCTCGCGGTACAGCGCTGCTTCCCGCAGCACAACCCACCCCCCCAAGGAAAAACCCACGGTCACAACTTGCTGATAGCCCAAACCCCTGGCCCAGGTCACCGCAGCAGCAACGTCAAGTACCTCATCCATACCCAGCGTGGATAGGCCGGCTGATTGCCCGTGCCCGCGCATGTCTACCGCAACTACCCCGCCAAGCGCCCGCAGCCCACCAACTACCTTTTGGACTCGCTCTTGGCACCAGCCGCCCGTGAAACCGTGCACGACCACAAACGCGAGTGGATCTAGTGAGTTCGGCCCAGCGGCATGTGAGGCACTGATTCGCACGCCATCAGCGGTAAACGAAGTCACCTGTTGGTCCGTGATCACGGACCTATTCTCCCTGACGGTAAGGTGCGACTATGCGCTTGGTCCTCTTGACGCGAGCTATGGAGCCATCCTCTGAGGTGCTGCCTGCCCTCAGCCTGCTGACCCACCACGTGCGCACCCTGCCGGCCGAACCCACCGCACTCTTGTCCGCACCGGCCTGCGATGTCTTGATAATCGATGGCCGCCGCGACCTGCCGGCCGTCCGAGGCCTAACCCGCCTGATCCGCCAAACCGGGGTTGATGTGCCCGTGATCTTGGTGACCACCGAGGGTGGGCTGTCGGCCATTCAGTGGGATTGGGGCATGGACGAAGTCCTCGTTGACACCACTTCGCCGGCCGAACTCGAAGCCCGATTGCGCCTCGCCGTATCGCGCGTGCAGGAAGTTAAGGGAGTACCCGCGGGTGAACCCGAGGAGATCCGTAGCGGCGAGCTAATGATCGATGAAGCGACCTACACGGCCAAGCTTCGCGGCCGAACCCTAGATCTAACCTTCAAGGAATTTGAGCTACTGAAGTATCTGGCTCAACATGCTGGTCGGGTATTCACCCGCGCTCTTCTCTTGCAAGAGGTTTGGGGTTACGCCTATTTCGGTGGAACGCGCACCGTTGACGTTCACGTGCGTCGACTTCGCGCCAAACTCGGTGTTGAGGACGAAGCACTCATCGGCACCGTTCGAAATGTCGGATACCGATTCGTGCCGCAGCGCACCGATGACTCGACACTGGCTACTTTGGACGCCACGGTTGAAGCCAACTCGTCCACTGCGTGAAATGAATGAGTCAGTTGCAAATAACTTCACATCTCACCGATGCTGAGATCGCTGAAGTAACCGAACTAGTCGCAATTGTTCTGCAAGTCGATGGCCTGCATCCGCTTTCCGAGCACGTTTGGCTGCATGTTTGCCACGGCGGTGACTCACAGGCTCAACATTTCCTAATGCGCCGTGATGGTGTCCTCGCCGGTTATGCGCATCTTGATACGACTGACGAAGTTGCGGGCCCGAGCGCCGAATTTGCAGTACATCCGGAGCATCGGCGAATCGGCATCGGGCGAGCACTTGTGCAGTCGATGCTTCGCGAGGTCCCCGACCAGCAACTTCGACTCTGGGCACATGGCGAGCAAAAGGCCGCCATCGAGTTGGCACGTTCGATGAATTTCACGAACAGCCGAGTGCTCTGGCAAATGCGCCGATCATTGCGGGCGCCACTTAACCCAGCAAGTTTGCCCGCCGGCATCAGCTTGCGTACTTTCAACCCCGAACTCGACGCTAAGGCCTGGCTCGAAATTAACAGCCGAGCCTTTGCAGATCACCCCGAACAGGGGGGGTGGCGGTTAACTGATCTTGAACGCCGGATGAACGAACCTTGGTTCTCAACCGATGGGTTCATCCTGGGGATTTCAGATGGCACCGGTGAAATCGCCGGATTTCACTGGACAAAAGTGCACGGGGCGACCGGGCGCAAAACCCATGTGCGTCAAGCGCATGCCCACGAAGCCATCGGCGAGGTATACGTGGTGGGCGTCGACCCTGCCCGGCAAGGCACTGGCCTGGGCCGGGCGCTCACCATCGCTGGACTGCAATACCTTCGCGACTTAGGTCTCAACCAAGCCATGCTCTACGTCGATGTGGCCAATAGCTCCGCGATCTCCCTCTACACGAGTTTGGGCTTTACCCGCTGGGATACCGATGTGCTCTACCAGCGGGATGCTCGATAGGGGTTGTTAACCTAACTATGCGACGATCAGGCCATGACCGCCAGCCCGGAGCATCCCGTTAATCAAGCCACCAGCACGGTCTTGGACCCAACCACGAGTGTCGACCGCTTCCTAGACCGCGAATTGTCTTGGCTTGCCTTCAATCAAAGGGTCCTGGAGCTGGCCGAGGACGGTCGCCTGCCGGTACTTGAGCGCGCCAAACTCTTGGCCATCTTCGCTAGCAATCTCGATGAATTCTTCATGGTTCGAGTCGCCGGGCTGAAGCGCCGAATTGCCACCGGCATAGCGGTCCGAGCCGCAAACGGTCACACCCCGCGCGAGGTCCTCGAAAACATCTGGGAGCGTGCCCACGCGATCCAGCGCGAACAAGCGCAGGTCTTCCACACCGATGTCCTGCCCGGTCTATTGGAGGCCGGAATTGAGTTACTACGCTGGCAAGACCTAACTGAAAATGAACGTTCGGAGATGGATCGATTCTTCGATGCACAGGTCTTCCCGGTGCTCACCCCGCTCGCCGTCGACCCATCACACCCGTTCCCGTACATCAGCGGGCTCTCACTGAACCTCGCGGTAGTGGTGCGCAATCCAGTAAGTGGCACCGAGCTGTTCGCCCGCGTGAAAGTACCGCCATCTTTACCTAGGTTCGTGCAAGTGGCGCCACAACGCTTTGTTCCACTTGAAGACGTCATCGGCGCGCATCTTGATGATTTATTCCCAGGTATGCAGATTCTGAAAAATCACTCCTTCCGTGTCACTCGCAACGAGGATGTCGAAGTAGAAGAGGACGACGCCGAAAATCTCCTTCTTGCACTTGAGCGAGAACTTATGCGGCGCCGCTTCGGTCCACCGGTGCGACTCGAGGTCGAGCAGTCAATTGATCCGTACGTGCTTGAATTGTTAATGAGTGAGCTCGATGTCAACGAACACGAGGTATTCCGGATCCCCGGCCCACTTGATCTAACCGGTCTCTGGGATTTGTATTCGCTTGATCGCGATGACCTAAAACTGCGTAAGTTTGTCTCGAAAACCTCACGCCAACTCGCCGGTGTCGAATCAGCATCTGCACCTGACGTCTTGGCCTGCATTCGTGAGCACGATATTTTGCTCCACCACCCCTATGACTCCTTCTCGACGAGTGTGCAGTTATTTCTTGAGCAGGCAGCGGTTGATCCGAATGTGCTCGCCATCAAACAGACCCTCTACCGCACCAGCGGCGACTCTCCGATCGTGGATGCGCTCATCACCGCCGCCCAGGAGGGCAAGCAAGTGCTTGCCATCGTCGAAATCAAGGCTCGCTTCGATGAAGAAAACAACATCGCTTGGAGCCGTAAACTCGAAGAGGCCGGGGTGCATGTTGTTTACGGGCTCGTGGGCTTAAAGACACATAGCAAGTTGTCGATGGTCGTTCGCAATGATGGCGATCAACTCCGCCGTTATTGCCATATTGGCACTGGTAATTATCACCCCAAGACCGCTCGACTTTATGAGGATTTTGGCCTGCTCACCTGCAGCACCTCGATTGGTGATGATGTTGCGAACCTATTCAATGTCTTGTCTGGCTATTCAATGAATACCCAGTACGACCGGTTACTTGTTGCACCCCACTCGGTGCGCTCAGGGCTGTTGGAACGCATCGATCGCGAAATCGAACACCATGTACAAGGTCGGCCCGCACGAATTCGTTTCAAGGTAAATGCCCTGGTCGATGAGCGCGTTGTCGACGCCCTCTACCGCGCATCAGCCGTCGGTGTGCCCATCGAGGTATGGGTTCGTGGGATCTGCTCACTTCGCCCAGGTGTACCTGGGCTGAGCGAAACCATTCGCGTGATCAGCGTCCTTGGCCGCTTCCTTGAACACTCACGATGCTATGGATTCGAAAATGGTGGAGCCCGTGAGCTTTGGATCGGATCCGCTGACCTGATGCACCGCAATCTTGATCGCCGGGTTGAGGCATTGGTGCAGTTACGTGATCCGCAGCATCTCACCAAAATCAATGAGTTGTTCGACCTAGCCTTCGATGCGGGTACATCGGCGTGGGACCTAAATCCTGATGGCTCTTGGACGCGCCGCACCCGCGGCGCCGATGGTACCCAACTGCTGGATTTCCAAGAGACCCTAATTGTGGGCAACAGGGGTACTTTGTGACACCTGCGCAAGTCCACCGGGAAATAGAACGCAAATTGCGGGTGCCCGTGGAGTTCGACTTCCCAGATCTGAGCGCCACCGCGGTAATTGCGTCTTGGCAGCCCGGCACCTCATTCGAGATGACTGCGGTCTACTACGACACCGCGGACCTTCGACTCTTCCGGTGGAGCATCACCCTGCGTCGCAGGGTTGGTGGCGAAGACGCCGGCTGGCATCTCAAGCTCCCGGTGTCGAAAGCTGATGCGTCCGCGCGTGATGAAATTCAACTGCCACTTGTTGCTGGAGCGGCTGGGGTAGTACCCGCAGCCCTCGCGGACATTGTTTCACCCCTAGTACGCGACGGGCGCTTAGTGCCATTGGTGACGGTCACTACGCTCCGCACTCCATATCTGGTCTTCGATGGCACCGGAACCCCCATCATCGAGATCGTTGATGACCAGGTGGCAGTTTCGGAAACCGCAAATCAGACAACTACTACTTTCCGTGAGATCGAAGTCGAGGCACTAAACGCTGAAGACGAAGATGCACTGGCTTCAATGGATGTAATAGCAACTGCTTTCATTAGTGCCGGAGCTACCCCGGGCTCAACGAGTAAGGCCGCGAGTGCATTCGGTGCTCGAGCTACCGCACCACCGGACATCCCCGCACTCCCAATGACCACCCGTGAGGGAGTTGCGGTCGACGCAATTCGCTCGATAATCTCCGAGCACGCTCGGCATTTACTTTTCGCCGATGTCGGTGTGCGGCGTGATGCCGAGGATTCCGTCCATCAAATGCGAGTTGCCGCCCGCAGGCTCCGCAGCACGCTGCGCACATTTGGTCCGCTCCTTGACGACCAGTGGGCTTCGACACTGACCGAGGAACTAGCGTGGATGGCCCAAGAGATGGGCGCAATCCGCGACACCGAAGTCCTGCTCAAACGCCTTATCAAAGATGCCAACATTCTCGACCCCACCGACGAGCTCGCACCGGTCGCGATTACGTCATGGCTCCAAGCCCGGCTCATCAGCGCACGAGCCGGCGCCCTAGCCGGACTTCGGAGTGACCGCCACGAGTACCTACTCGAAGATCTGGTAATCGCAGCGCGCGAACCGAATGTCAAAGATGACGCGTACCTACCCTGCGAGGAAGTGCTACCAAGACTCGTGGCACGTGAGTGGTCAGCCCTGCGCAAGTCCGTAAGTGGACTCCAAGAGGACACCCCGAGCACCGTGTGGCACCGGGCCCGCATTAAAGCTAAGCGGGCAAGGTACGCCGTCGAGGCCGTATCGCTCATCTTCGGCCCTGAGGCAACGGCATTTGGGCGCGCGCTGGCCGATGTCACCGAAGTACTCGGCGACCATCAAGATACTTACATTGCACAGCACCTGCTCCTTGACTTGGTTGACAAGTCAGATGGCTCAACTGCTTTTAGGCTCGGGCGCTTATACGCTTACGAAGTAGACCGCGAAATGGCATACCGCGACGACTTCCTCAAGCTTTGGCCCACAGTTCGCAAGGCAGCGAAGCGTTCGGGTTTGGTGTAGCCAGATGTCGAACGGTGACTTAGTACGCGCAGCCGGGGTCGTCTTACTTCGAGGTAGCCCCGATGGTCGTGAAGTCCTGATCGTGCATCGGCCGCGCCGAAGTGACTGGTCTTTACCTAAGGGCAAGGTGTATCCCGGTGAGCATGTACTCGCTGCCGCAGTACGCGAATGCATGGAGGAGTCCGGCTATGTTCCCCTACTCGGGGCCCCACTGCCAACCCTGACCTACAACGCACTAGGTCGACCGAAGCAGGTGCAGTACTGGGTGGCGTCCGCCCGCAGTCACGAACCTTTCATTCCAAATTATGAGGTCGATGAAATTCGGTGGCTACCCGTAGCACAGGCTCGACGCCAACTTACTTATGAACATGACGCAGATACCGTCGAAGCAGCGACCGTGCTACCTCCAACGGTGCCGCTTGTTGTGCTTCGCCACGCCCAGGCGATGAAACGTTCGGACTTCACCGGTAAGAATGATGCCGCCCGACCGCTGACCGACAAAGGTAAGTCGCAGGCTAAATCCTTGGTGTCATTGCTTGATTCTTTCGGAATTGAATCCGTGCACTCATCCGACGCTACCCGTTGCTTCGAAACCGTAAAAGGGTTAGCTAAATTCTTGGGCAGTGAAGTACACCATGAATCCGAACTCAGCGAAGTGGAATTTGCGCAGGATGCAAAACAGGCGCGCAAGCGTATGAAGCAGCTTTCATGGCACGAACACCCAGTTGTGGTTTGTTCGCACCGCCTGGTGCTGCCAGCACTGATGAAGGCGGTAACCGCCAACTTGGATGTCGATGTTGATCCAAGTATCTGGGAAACCAAACTTTCGCCGGGTAGCTTCATTATCGTTCATCGGGTCTTTAATGCAGACAAGCGTCCGCGGGTGATCGCCGTGGAACGCCATGATCTTGCTGACGCTTAGACCAACTCCGTTACACCGATAAATGCATTGCCCCGCTTACCAGCCGAACGCACTAAAACCACACAGGTGCCGGCGGCGTTCATCTGAACCCCAGCCTTGACCACCTTGCAGATCTTGGCCGTTGACGAACTCAACTTGGCATTCGCCGAATACTTGAGACCAGACCACTTAATAATAGTTTTTGACTTGACTGTGCGGCTAATAGTTGAGGTGCCTACAACAGCGACGATTGGGGTTGACGCAGCTGACCCTTGTCCTTGCCCGACGGAGTTCGATGCGCTAACAGTGAAGGTATAAGTAAGACCTGGTGTTAAGCCGGTAATTGCACACGTAGTTTCAGCGGTGATACACGTGGCGCCACCTGGCTCGGCAAGGGCGGTATAGGAGGCCACTGACGCACCGCCATTATTGACCGATGCCGTCCAGGTGACCACTGCTTGGGCGCCGGCAGCGGCATCAGCGTGTACATCAGCTGGTGGGATGGGCGCGGTCACCGGGATGTCAACATACCCTCTAATC
>SHUQ01000031.1 GCA_009694585.1 Candidatus Nanopelagicales bacterium
GCAATAAGTACGAAATCGACCACTTAACCGGGCGGATTCGCTTGGACCGCATGCTTTTCACTTCGACTCGATACCCGCACGACTACGGCTTCATCGAAGACTCGCTGGGGCTAGATAGTGACCCGCTGGATGCTCTAGTGCTGCTCGGTGAGCCCACTTTTCCCGGGGTGCAGATCAGATGTCGCGCCGTCGGAATGTTCCGAATGACAGACGAAGCCGGTGGGGATGACAAAGTGCTATGCGTGCCAGCAAGCGACCCGCGGGTTGAGCACCTTCGCGATATCCACCACGTGCCCGAGTTTGATCGACTTGAAATTCAACACTTCTTCGAGGTTTACAAAGAACTTGAACCCGGCAAAAGCGTCGAGGGTGCCACTTGGGTGGGGCGCGCCGAGGCTGAAGATGAGATAAAAGCTTCATGGGCTAGGCACCAAGCCGCCGGCACAAAGTAAAGCCCCCCGTGCACCTTGCCCTAATTACCACCGTCAGTGAGTTTTGAAGTGACGACTTCGGTACGGCGCAAATAAGTGCCGACGAATGCCTTCAAAGTTGCCGCAACCGGCAGCGCCAGGAATGCCCCAATCGGCCCTAGGACTGCGGCCCCCGCGAGCACACTTAGAAACGAAACCGCGGTATTCAATTCCATCGCCTTGGCGGAAATTCGCGGTTCAATCGTTAGGTTCTCGATCTGCTGATAAGCCACGATGAAGGCCAGTGTTGCTACACCTTGTATGGGGCTCGCTCCGAAGGCCACCGCTACCGGTAATACCCCGCCGATGTAAGTGCCGATTGTCGGGATAAATGCCGATACGAAACCGGTAAAAATACCTAGCGCCAATCCGTTTGGCACCTGTACTATTAACAAGAAAATTGTGGTTGCCGTACCGCAGACCAAAGCAAGAATCAACCGAGAGATTATGTAACTAGAAGTCTTATTGATCGCCACCTCCCAGACGTCCAAGATCTCGCGCTGACGGCGCTGGGAGAACATCGAACAAACAACACTGCGAAATCGCGGGCCGTCAACTACGAGATAGAAGGTGACAAGAAGCACGGTGAGCGCACCAAATACCATACCCAGGAAGGTGTTGATGACTCCGATGACTCCATTAGCCAGGAGCGATACCGCGTCATTTAAATATTGATCCATCAACACGGATGGTTCTGGCAAGGTGATCGAGAAAGTCTCGTCAAAAAAACTGCGAATTACGTCGTAGATATTAGGGATTTCCGCAATCAGATCGACAACCTGCTGGAAGAAAACCAGGCCAAAAAGGACCAAGAAAGCAGTAACAGCACCGATGCCAACCACGTAGACAAAAAGGGTAGCCAGCCCACGTTTCCAGCCGCGAGCTGCGAGCTTGTTTACGATCGGTTCAATACTAAAGGCGAGGAAGAAACAAATCGCCACCGTCACCATTAGGTCGGTGAGTTGCAGTGCTATGTACCATGCCGCGATGGACAAAGTCACGGCAAATATCGCGTACCAGATCGCCTTTACGTACCAGGGTGGCAAGTGGTTGCTGTTGTTGCCCTCTTCCATGGAGCTCATTCTATGGGCCCGGTGAGAGACCTAGAGTCTTAACCCGCTAACTGGCAACCGGTGAGGCACTGGGTGCCGCCTCACCGTCAACATTGACTACTACTTTCAGCGGGGCAAAAGTCTGAATACGGATCGGTTCCGGCATAGGGGTTAATCCATGAGACTCGAGCGATCCTTGCCCGGCAAGTCGCACCAAATACTGAGCAAACAACAGGGGCAGGGGCTCCGCGGGATTGTCGCAAATCAGGAGGTGTGCGTATCCCAAGACCGGCCACCCCACTAAAGGTGCACCCTCGGCCATCATGATCTTCGACGAGGCGATATCGAAGTTGCCTTCAACGGGGAATCCACCGGTTGCCGGCGTAGCGAAAAGATTGCCGGCCGCGTCCTTCGTAACGGTGGTTGCCCCGGAGCCAATCTTGTAAAGCTGCACATCATCAGTAGTCACAACCGTGTCCACCTCCTGCCCATTGGCATCGGTGCCTTTGACGGGCAAATTTGCCGTAGCCAAAATATTATTAAAAGCTACCGAAATTGGGAGCACCGCAATTGAGCCCTCGACCGCCAGCATCTCTGAGAGCAAATCAGATTGGGTGGCGAACTTTTGGCCCGCATTGAGAGTCCCCACCATGCCCTGCGGCCAAGCCTTTGCATCTTGTTGACCCGGTACCGCGATAACTAAGCCGATAAATGCAAGTAAAACCGACCCGTAGAGCATTCCGAAAATGCCAACAGTGGGGGGATCAGTATTGATATCCCACCCAGTTGTTGTTAAGAAAGACAAACCTTGGGTCTGGAAAGCTGGAATAGATTGAATTCCTAGGAAGATGGCAATCCCCGCGAGCACCGCCAACGAAGTAAATGCCGCACCGGTAACCGTCCGGGTGAAAACTCGATCACCGCGATGGGAGGTAGCCGCCGACTGAAGGTTGCGCCTTTCCACCTGAGACACATCGGCCCTGACCATAGTCTCGTCAGCGCAAGTTTCCGAATCCCCCGTAATTGGGTACGGGGGCTTAAACAGATTATGAACGAATGGTGAACAGCTCTTACTCTGGCATGCCGTGCGGCAGGAGGTGCGGTTGCGCGTCTGTGGATTTCGCCAAATCGACTTCCGGCAAGATCTCCGCTTCAACATCCTTGGCGTTAATAGTGTGAATCATGGCCCAGATTGCCCAAGTGGTAAATGCTCCGACCACCAGACCAACCGCTAAGAAGGCTAAGACGGTAGGAAGCAGAGTCAATTTCAACATTATGAAGGCCACTGTGGCTGCTGCGGGGATCGTAACCACCCAGGCGATTAACATCCGGCCAACTACCCGCCAGCGAGCACCCATGCCCGAACCCACACCTGCGCCCACGATCGAAGTCGCGGCAGCATGGGTGGTCGAAATTGGCATACCCAGGGCAGTGGCGCCGAACATCGCTGTTGCGGCTCCTATGTTGGCGGCGGCACCGGAGTTGGCGTGCAAGAGCGTTATTTTCAAGCCCATGGTCTCGATGATTTTCCAGCCACCCCAAAGGGTGCCGATTGCGATCGCACTGTATGCCGAAAGGGCTACCCACTCGGGCACCACCACGGTGGACCCGTCTTCAGCCATGGTGGTGTACCCAGCGCCCAGCAAGAGGGCCGCAATAACCCCCATCGTTTTTTGGGCATCATTGGCACCGTGCCCAAACGACACGGCAGCGGAAGTTATCAGCTGCAGACCTTTAAAAACAGGTGAATTATCGCGCAGCTTGAAGGCACGCTGCAGGCCGCGCACCAAGAACATTGCTAAGAAAGCTATCGAGAAGGCCACCGCGGGCGAAGCAATAATTCCAATCGCGGCCTTCTGGACACTCTCCCAAGAAATAGCAGCTAGGCCGCCGGCCGCGATGCCGGCTCCGACCAAGCCGCCGATAATGGCGTGACTTGATGAGGACGGTAAACCAAAACGCAAGGTTATGTAATTCCATGCGATAGCCGCAAATAGTGCGGCGAACACAACTGCGACACCGGCGTAATCTGATTTGACCGTTTTTGCGATCGTGTTAGCTACCGCAGTGCCCACCACGAAGTAAGCCAAGAAATTGAATACGGCCGAAAAGATGGGCGCCCACTTGGCGGGCAGTGCCCGCGTTGCCACCACGGTTGCTACTGAGTTGGCTGCGTCATGAAATCCATTGGTGAAATCGAAGATAAAAGCAACCGCGATAACAGCGATAACGCTGATGAGTACTAAGTCCACGTTTTCAGTTGCTCCTAAAGCAATTTCTGGGTGTCTCCTTGGCTAAACTATGGTCTCGTTTTAACACGGGCGTTGGACAATCATCTGTCCACGACAAGAAAACTGGGTTAACACGAGGTGAACAGATTTCACGAAGCCACTACCCGGCCTAGTGCTGTTGGCCGGCGATCTGGTCTAGGGCGTGGAGAAGAGTTGGTTCAAGTGCCACAACTGCATCACGGGCCCCACCCACTGACCCCGGTACATTAATAATTAGGGTCTTTCCAGCCAGGCCGGCCAGACCTCGAGATAAAACTGCATTCGCCATCCCACCGCCAATGCCTTGCGCACGGATAGCTTCAGGAAGTCCGGGGATTTCTCGATCCAAAAGCGGTCGGGTCTGCTCAGGGGTGTGGTCAGTTGGACTGAGCCCGGTGCCGCCGGTGGTAACAATTAGATCGAATCCTGAGTCAATCCCCGATCGCAGAGCAACACCGACCGGGTCACCATCAGCGACCACGATTGGCCCCGCCACGTCAATCCCGAGAGCGCTAAGACCTGCAACAAGAACCGGGCCTGAGGTATCAGTCCAGATACCTGCTGCTGTCCGGGTCGATACCGTAATCACAAGGGCTCGGTAAGTCACTGGCTTCGCACCCAATGTCCCGAGCGGCCCCCGAGCTTTTCGAGAAGTTCAATATTGGCAATCGCGGCCATTCGGTCCACGCCCTTAACCATGTCGATAAGTGCGAGGGCCGCCACCGCTACCCCGGTCAGGGCTTCCATCTCCACCCCGGTGCGATCTGCCGTGCGTACGGTTACCGTGATGTCGACTCCAGCGTCAACCACCACTAAATCCACTTCCACCGCGTGGATGGCGAGGGGATGGCAAAGTGGGATGAGATCGGGGGTGCGTTTTGCGCCTTGAATTCCGGCAATGCGGGCCACCGCTAAGGCGTCGCCCTTGGGTACACCAGCGCCGCGAAGCATGCCTACCACTTCAGCGGAAACCAAAACCTGCCCGCGCGCGGTTGCTGAGCGCACGGTGACTTCTTTGGCAGAGACGTCAACCATGTGTGCGTCTCCGTGCTCGTTCAAGTGGGTAAAGGATTTATCCGCCATGCTCACCAATTCCTTAGATCGATAACGTCAACGCTATCGCCCGCAGCTACCCCAGCCTGCCCGGCCGGGATAACGATGAAACAATCAGCCTGCGAGAGCCCACCTACCGCGTGCGAGCCTTGACCGCGTACCGGTGTGACAGTCGCCTTGTCAAGGCTGGTGAACTTAGCCCGCACGAACTGGAGCTTTGCCGGTGGCGAATTCAGCTCCACCTCGCACCTTGCCTGCACATAAGGTCGATAGATCTCGTCATGACCTTGCATCGTCCGAATCACCGGACGCACGAAAGTCTCAAAGGAAACATAAGCGCTCACCGGATTGCCCGGTAGCGTAATTATCGGGGTGTTATTTGGTCCAATGCTCCCATAGCCTTGGGGCATCCCCGGGTTCATGGCTACTTTCGCAAAAGTGACAGTGCCCAGTTTGCTAAGCACCGCCTTCACAGTGTCGTACGCACCCATGCTCACCCCGCCGCTGGTGATGATCAGATCCGCGAAGTGCAATTGATCTTCAAGTGTTGACATGAACACGTCTTCATCGTCAATAACAGGTGGCACTCTAAAAGCCACCGCACCAGCCTCCTGCGCCGCCGCGACCAGCAGATAACTATTAGAATCAGTTATTAGCCCCTTACGGAGCTCAGTGCCAGGCTCCACCAATTCACTGCCGGTCGAAATCACCACCACACGCGGTTTCGGATGCACCAGCACTGAGCCCTTACCTACCGAAGCAAGTAGCGACAACTGCCGCGAGGTTAGGTAGGTACCCGGGCGCATGACGACCTCGCCCATCAGCACATCCTCGCCGGCCAATCGGACATTCGCGCCAAAGCTCACCGGTTCATTTATCTGCACCGAACCGGTTCCACCATCGGTCTTCTCAACCGGCACCACCGCATCAGCACCATCGGGCATTGGCGCTCCGGTCATTATGCGAATCGCAATTCCGCTAGTCACCACTTCAGTTGCTCGAAAGCCCGCCGGCACGTCGTCCACCACCGTCAACCGGGCCGGGTGCTCATCGCTCGCGCCGACCAGGTCAGCCGCAAGAACCGCATAGCCGTCCATGGATGAGTTATCAAAGGACGGCAGCGGCCAAGGAGCCGAAACTTCGGTCGCTAGTACGCAGCCATGTGCATCAATAAGCGGCATGTCGATCGGGGCAAGGGCGTGGATTCCTTCTAGTACCTGCTCTCGGTACTCCTCAACGCTGAGCATGGGAGAAGCCTATGGGTATAGCCGTGGACTCAAGTTTTGGTGCGCGGTCACCCGCCGAGGCGCGAATTGCCCACACGACATCCTCCAGGGCTCGCACCGAATGCCCACTGACAAAGGTGTCGACATAGGGCAAAGCCGCTGCCATTCCGCCGGTCAAAGGCTCAAAGGACGCGACTGCTTTTCGCGGATTTACCCAGATAATGTGATGGGCCAGCCGTGAAAGTCGTTCCATAGAAGTTCGCACCAAGGCTGGGTCCTCGATCTCCCACCCATCGGAAATTATCACCAAGACGGCCCCACGCGCCACCCCACGTCGACCGTACTCATTAATGAAAGCCATCAAAGTCTCACCTATCCGAGTACCGCCGGACCAGTCTGGCGCCGCCGCGGCCGCCTTTCGATAGGCAATATCTGGATTACTTACTGACAATGCTCGCGTGAGCCTAGTAAGTCGGGTTGCGAAAACAAATGCTTCCGCACCGACCGCGAGGACCCCACCCCTTGCTAAGTGCAAATACACCCGGGCGTACGGCTCCATGGATCCGGATATGTCTGCGATGAAGACGATGCGCCTCGGGCGTGGAACCCGAGCGCGCTTGACCAGCTTTACCGGGTCACCACCGGTTCGATGGGAACGTCGCAGCGTCTTACGTATATCTAAGCGCCTGCCGGCAGAATGCGTCCGTTCGCGTCGTCCTTTGCGCATCGGCGGTACCAACGGCAACTGTTCGACCAATTTTCTGATTAGAAGTAACTCCTCCTCGGTGACCGCAGCGAAGTCCTTATTCGAAAGCCGCTCGTCGGTGCTCATCGCAGCGATCATGCTGGCCTCGTCGCTGTCATCATCACCATCATCGCGGGCACCGGGGGTGGCGCTGGTTCCGTGGGGGTTGTTATTCGACTCCCCGGTACGTTCTGGGTCTCCTGGCCTGCGCTCACCGGTGGGCGCGGCGGCCGGTGGTGCTTGATTTGCGCTGTCGCCCCGAAAGTCAGCCATGTCGATAATGCCACGAAATACCTGAGCAAAGACCCGATCATAAATATCAATTTGATCATGAGCAGTGATTAGGTTTACCCGGCCCAACCAATACAACTCCGTGAGGCTCTGCGGCTCTGCGAGGATAATGGCGGTCGCAAATCTTGCACTTCGTTCGGGAGTGACCGGCACCCCTGCCGCATGAAGTAAGTGGCCGAAAGACCCCGCTATGTGCGTGAGCTCAGGCACCCGCGACCCAGGCAAAGCCTTGCTCTCGCACTAAGTCCTGATCTTCTCGGTACTTTAGAACTGAACCCAAAGTCTGCGAAACCGATTCAGCGCTCAGATGGTCAACGCCCAACAGCATAGATGCGTGCACCCAGTCAATAGCCTCGGCAACGCCCGGCGGTTTTTGTACATCTAAGCTGCGCAGCCGCTGCACTGCCCCTGCTATTTGCGCCGCAAGTTCAGGTGATGCAGCTGGCACCCGTAATCGAACAATAGATATGGCGTGCTCAAGATTCGGGTAGTCAATCCAGTGGTATAGGCAGCGTCGCTTCAGTGCATCATGTAGATCGCGAGTTCGATTAGAAGTCAAAATCACAACCGGAGGAATTGTGGCCCGCAGTGTGCCGATCTCCGGAACTGTCACGGTCGACTCGGCCAGCATTTCAAACAGGAAAGCTTCAAACTCCTCATCAGCACGATCGATTTCGTCGATTAGCAAAACCGCAGGGTTTGGGCCTTGGTGTTCCAAGGCTTGTAAGAGGGGACGCTCGACCAAGTACTCGCGACTGAAAAGGGATTCTTCGGCAAGATCTGATCCGCGGGCTTCAGCAAGGCGAATCCCAAGGAGTTGCCTCGGGTAGTTCCACTCGTATAGGGCTTCAGAGGCATCTATCCCTTCGAAGCATTGCAGTCGAATGAGCGGGGTGTCGAGCATCGTCGCGAGTGCTTTGGCGGCCTGGGTTTTCCCTACCCCCGCTTCACCTTCCAGCAACAAAGGTTGTGGGAGGCGAACCGCGCAAAATAGCGCCGTGGCCAGGCCGATTTCGGTCAGGTAATCATGCGCTGCAAGCCCTGCGATCAACTCTTGCGGTGATGAAATTTGGTCGGCGACGTTCACGCGACTCCCACGAACTTGGCCGGATCACTCAGAAACTTCTCCCGCGCGTATTCAACTGGCGCAGGTGTTTGCATCCCTACCCCTTTCCCTGTTCTATTAGTTCCAATGGAGTGACACTTAAAAAACTGTTACCAGTCAGCGAGCTACGAGCCACCAGATAATTGCAACTACCACAACCACGCCGATAAGAACCGGAATCGCGCGCTTCAGAACCGGTGCGCCCGCGGTACCTAGTAGATCGATACTTTCTGCGGCTTTGATAATCGGAGGAGCCGCCGCGGTAGTAGTTTCACCGGACGCCACGGCGGCGGCATGGTCGCCACGCGCACCGATGACTTGCTCGAGGTTGCTCGCAAATTGATCGATGATTCGCCCCGCGACATCTTGCATGACACCTCTACCGAACTGGGCAGCTTTACCGGTGATGGTCAAGGCTGTGGTCACGTCAACACGGGTTTGGTCCGGGGCTTCAGCCACCAAGTTGGTGGTGATAAGCGCCTTAGCAGTACCGGCACCACGGGTCTCTTTACCCGTGCCTTCGATGACGGCGGTGTGACTTGCCTCGTCCTTACTTAGAAAACGGGCCTCACCTTTGTACGTCATTGATACCGGGCCGAGCTTAACTTTCACACTCGCAGTGAACTCATCACCGTTTACTGACTCCAGGGTTGCCCCAGGCATGCAAGGTGCAATTGACTCCACGTCCAACAATGTCTTCCACGCAGTATCAATATCTGCCGGTACTGTGAAAGAGTTCTGTAGATCCACGCAGCCTCCACGAGTAGCCCGGTCGGCCGGCGCCATCCCCCAACTTCGGCCCCACAGGTACGGATATTGAGAATAGGGCCAAAAGACCTTCGGCGCATCCACAAATCGAAAATCGCCTTTCCCCGCGAAACTCGAATTCAACCGCGTAACCTCGGCCAGATGGGAAACATCGAAGTACACCTCTTTGCGGCAGCTCGATCAGCGGTTGGGCACCGCACCGTCACCGCGTCGGGAAAAACTTTGGCCGAGGTGGTGGCTTCGCTAATTGCCGACTACCCGGCGTTCGCCGCAGTGGAGCCACGCTGCAGTTACTTGGTCAACGGCTTAGCGGCACGCGGTGACCTAGACCTGATTAACCTCGCAGCGGGGGCTCGGGTAGATGTGCTGCCACCCTTTGCGGGTGGCTAGCCACCGATTGCCGACATGGGCCGATCTGGCTGGATGAACGATGGGTCATTGATGCCATGGCCCGGTAATTTTGCCAAAACCGAACTCTGGAATAACGACGCAATGCTCGCGCGGCGTTCTTGATCGGACAGCGATGGATTGCGCAAGGTGGCTCGAACATCGGTTTCGTCACGGGCAAACAGGCAGTTACGAATTTGCCCATCAGCGGTAAGGCGCAGTCGATCGCAAGAGGCACAGAACGGCTTCGAAACACTCGCGATAATCCCAACCGTGGCTGGGCCCCCATTGATCAAGAATTCTTCCGCCGGCGCCGAACCACGATTTAACATCGGAGTTAGTTCAAACTCTGTCGATAGCCGCTCGAAAATCTCCGCCGCGGTAACCATGGACGACTTCTGCCAGGAGCCACCAGCATCAAGTGGCATCTGCTCGATGAAGCGCAAGCTCCAGTCGTTAGCCAAACTATGTCGCAGCAATGGCAAAGCCTCATCATCGTTCACGCCACGCATCAGCACGCTGTTGATCTTTACCGGCAGCAGGCCGGCCGCCTTAGCCGCATCTATCCCGGCAATTACGTCATCAAATCGATCACGGTAGGTAAGTGCCTTGAAGCGATCGCGCATCAAGGTGTCGAGGCTAATGTTGACGCGACCAAGACCGGCATCGGCAAGATCTTGCGCCATCTCCGGCAATCGCAAGCCATTTGTTGTTAACGCGATTTTAGGAGCCGATGGCAGCGCCTTAATTCGACGGACTATGTCAACGATGTCGGGGCGAAGGAGCGGCTCTCCACCTGTTAGCCGAATGCCGGTTATTCCTTGCTGGGTTGCCACCTCAAGCACCGTCATCAATTCATCGGTGCTCAAAAGATGATCCCCTGGGATCCAGTCAGCGAAATCGTTCGGCATGCAATAGGTGCAGCGCAGGTTGCAGCGATCGGTTAGTGAAACCCTCAGATCACGATGAGCGCGACCAAAGGTGTCGATGAGCATGCTCATGCGCAATTCACCCATTCATCAGTGCCATCGATAAAGACCTGATGCTTCCAAACAGGTAGTTTAGCCTTCGTCAAATCCACCAGCGCTTGGCAGGCCAAGAAGGCCTCCCCACGGTGCCCGGTTGACACCACGGCAACCAACGCGGCGTCAGTAATCTGCAGTTCGCCCACGCGGTGGGCTACGGCCAAGCCAATGAGTTCGAATTGCCCGGCGATCTCTTCGGCCACCTGCCTTAGCACCGCGGCCGCCGTCGGGTGCCCCTCATAGGTAAGCGTCAGTACCTCCCTGCCATGGTCGATGCCCCGCACATCGCCGCTGAAAGTAACTACCGCACCGGCCGCTGGATCTGCCACCAGCGCCTGCATCGCACGGGCGTCAAGGGGTTGCTCGGTAACCTCGACCAGCCGGATGACATCCACCCCACCATTATTATGGGGTTCCCCGAGCGGCGGTGCACCGGATGCGCGAAAGTAGCCCCGTGCGAGAAGTCCTAAATGATTTGGTAGCCGCCACCAGCGACGGCGGCAGCGCCGCCATGGCCACCGTGGTGCGCACCTGGCGCTCTGCCCCCAGACCCGCCGGTGCCTCCATGCTGGTCACAGATACCGGCGAAGCTGTCGGCTCGGTCAGCGGTGGCTGCGTTGAAGGCGCACTTTATGAGCTAGGCAAGCAGGTCTTGGCCGATGGCGCACCCCGCTACGAAACTTACGGAGTTAGCGACGACGATGCGTTTGCCGTGGGACTCACCTGCGGCGGCATTCTCGAGGTTTTTGTCGAAAAAGTTGATAATCAAACTTGGCCTGAACTTGCCGGAATCGCGACCAGTATCGCTGAAGAATTACCAGTTGCCGTCGCAACGATCGTTCGTGGACCACACTTTGTCGGCCAGCATCTAGTGGTGCGACCTGACCATACCGAAGGGTCATTGGGCACCTCCAGACTCGATGACACCGTCCGCGAGGATGTAATAGGCATGCTGGCATCTGGTATCACCGGATTTTTACATTACGGGCCGGCGGGTGAACGACTCGGCGAGGGCCTCGACGTCTTTATCACGAGCTACGCGCCTGCGCCACAGATGTTCATTTTCGGAGCCATCGATTTTTCAGCAGCACTCGTTCGCGTAGGAAAGCTACTTGGATTCAAGGTCACCGTTGTCGATGCCCGCCCGGTTTTCGCCACCAAGAAGCGCTTTCAAGAAGCTGATGAAGTTGTCGTAGACTGGCCGCATCGTTGGCTTGAAAAACAGCAGGTGGATTCGCGAACCGTCATCGCAGTTCTTACCCACGATGTGAAATTCGATGTCCCCGCTCTGACAATCGCCTTGCGAACTAATGCTGGATACATTGGGGCTATGGGCTCTCGCCGAACCCACGAGGATCGGCTAGCACGCCTGAAGGCGGCTGGGTTAACGGATGAAGAACTGGCACGACTGCATTCACCGATTGGGCTTGATCTAGGTGCGCGCACACCGGAGGAGACCGCGATTTCGATCGCCGCGCACATGGTGCAAAGCCGTTGGGGTGGTACCGGTGCATCACTGGCGAACACCGACGGCCCAATTCATCCAGGGGCACCGCGCTGAACGGCTTAACGGACTCAACAGCAGGGCTCATCCTGGCCGCCGGCGCGGGTAAAAGATTCGGCGGTCCAAAGGCACCAGCGCTGGTTGACGGCGAGCGGCTGGTTGATCGATCGGTTCGAATCTTGCGGGAAGCCGGCTGTGCACCAATCGTGGTCGTGCTGGGCGCTTGGATCGACGAGGTGCCAGGCGCAATTCCCGTAGTCAACGCGAACTGGCAAGAAGGCATGGGCTCATCCCTGCGCACCGGGCTGGAGTATTTGCTAAACACACCAGCAACCAATGCGCTCATCACCTTGGTTGACCTACCAGGACTCACCGCACTTGGTTGTGCTCGCATAGTCAGCTCAAGTGCTGGGGTAGCCGCGGCAACTTTCCAAGGCGAGCGCGGGCACCCGGTGAAGTTCAGCCGGGAACACTGGGCGGACATTATCGACAGCGCACATGGTGACCAGGGAGCTCGAGCCTACCTACGGGGACGAGACGATATTGAACTCATCGAGATTGCGGATGTCGCGTCAGGCGCTGACCTTGATTTTAAAATTGAATAATACGTAAGTCACTCAACCGATGAGATTGGCACACTAATTCTGTGCATGTGCCCGGTTTCGGCCCCGCCTAGTACCAGCATTGTGCTCGCTACCAGGACGACGGCAATTCCGCTGACACGCAGCGCTACCGCACCAACGTGTGGCGATTTCTCCCAAATCATAAATGCTGCGAGTGCCAGCATCGCGAGCAGAGACAGCACTGGCTGCATGCCTGCGAGAGTGACCACCCCGATCACCATGAGCGGGAAGCAGGCGCTCACACAAGCAAGCCCCTCGTTTATTCCCAACCGAAAAGCCGGGTCAGCCGCATGCAAGGACCGACATCGGCGCAGCGCTCTTTGTGTCCACGGAGTTAGTTGATAAAGACCGACCACGATCCAGCCTAAGGAGACAAGTACCCCAGACCAAGGAACTGCGTTCACGAGAACTATTGCCGGGACCGCCATCGCAATCCAAATAGTCAGGTAGCCAATCACGAAAGTCCACGCGCGCACCGCGGAGCCGCCAGCAATGCGAACCATGGGTCGCAGAACAGTCGGAATCATCACGGCAAGCGACATCAGTGCCCACCTGGCCAAAAATCCCAATTGGGTGTGATTCATCGGCAGGACCGCCACTGCGCACCACGAAACCGCAATGGCGCCTGATCAATTACCTAGACATATCACGGTCTTTTGACGGAGTTCGCGATGCCAGCCGCGCCCATATTCACCACTAACACCCGGACAGGCGCATCCGTCTTGTTTGAGTCGTTAAGCCAAACGTTCATCGCATCAACGAGCGCTGTGCCCGCCGCGTACTCCTTAATCACGCCCGCGTCGTATTCAACAGTCAATGTGCCTTCGAGGATGTAGGAATACATCGGTGTTCGATATTTGTGCCAGCCGGTTTCCTGGCCGGGGTCCAAAGCCAGAATTGAACTCGAGATTTGCGCAGCTTTCTTCTTCGGATACCGCACCGGTTGATCAAGCACGGTTAGGGACTGTGCATCGAGCAAAACATCTGTATCCCCCGCCGCACCGGTCGCTGCGATAACTGCACTTGGGGCTGGCGATACAGCCGCCTCGCCACCTGATCCGCAACCAGCAACTAAAAGCAGCACGGTAGCTAACCCAGGGGCTAGCCAAACCCTGCTTTGCACTTGTGCTTTCATCAGACCTCTACGGCTTCAAACGCTATATCCTCTAGACCACCGATAAAGGGGTGTTCACCATTTCCGACATCATGAGTTGGCTGAAACCCTCACGTACCATCCCGGTGACTAGATGGCGGGCCCCTTCCCGCTGGCGCACCAAACCCTCCACTTTCGCCATCCTCATCATCGGCCTTTGGCTATTTGGGGCCGGTGATGGAATGCTCGTTGCCGCCGGGCTAGGGGTTAGCCCTTGGACGGTACTTGCGCAAGGCATGTCGACTAAATTTCCCATGTCAATCGGACTAGCAACTTTTCTTGTCAGCGTGCTCGTGCTGCTACTTTGGATCCCATTACGGGAACGCCCAGGTCTCGGCACCATCTGCAACGTGATCGTCATCGCACTCGCTTTGCAAGTCTCACTTCTATTCTTGCCGCGGCCCCAGATATTCGCGCTGCAATTGGTAGAGGTGTTACTCGGAATTGCCGCGATCGGGCTGGGCAGCGGGTTGTACCTGACCACCAATCTTGGGCCCGGACCCCGGGACGGCTGGATGACCGGCATCCATCAACGCACCGGGTGGCCGGTGCCTGCCGTCCGACTGTCAATTGAAGTTGTGGTGCTGGGGATTGGCTGGCTATTAGGTGGCATCGTCGGGTTAGGTACCGTGCTCTTCGCCCTACTTATCGGCCCATCGGTCGGATACGGACTGATGTTCGTGGGAACTTTTGGCCGTGACCGCACAAAACCCACCGCAGACACCAGCAATGATGAATTCCCTGAACTTGATGCCTGAATCTGGCGCGTAAACTCCCCGAGCCGCAAGGAAGCAGAACCGAAAACAAGTCTTGCTGAGCGGCGAGTTCTCGCAGCATTTTCGATTGCACTATTGCTGACCGCCGTGCCGCTAACCCCCGGCCTCTTGGGCAAAGTCGATGCAGCGCTCGTAGCCTTACTAATTGGTTTCGGCCCCGCTAGTTCAACCGGTTTAGCCGCAGACCTGATCTGGCTATTGGCTTGGTTCGTACCCCAGTTATTGGTTGGCCTTGGCGCGCTCGGCCTTTATTGGTGGGATCGCCGGCGACAGAAAAAGATCACCTACCTGCTGACGAAAGCCTTATCTAGAGCTTTACTTACTACTGCGTGCGGTACCGCTCTTGGCCGCTTTGCGATGCCAGCCAGTCTGGCCACCAGAACTCCCGCCTGAGGAACGATCAGTTGTGTGCTGACGGGGGCCACGCGGTCCACCCCGGCCTTGGCCTTGACGAAATGCCGGCTTGGCCGGCTTCTCCTTCGGCGGGAACCAAGCGATGCCCGACGGCTCTTGGGCACCGGTAATCGAAATCAACTGGGCATCCCCTGGGCGTACTCGAGCAACTGCCGGCTTTACACCGGCCTTAGAAGTCAATGCGTTGATATGACGTTGCTGCCGCGGCGAACCCAAAGTGACAACCGTGCCGGATTCTCCAGCGCGCGCGGTGCGGCCGGCGCGGTGCAGGTAATCCTTTGGATCATTAGGCGCATCAACGTGGACAACCAAACTGATGCCGTCAACGTGGATGCCGCGGGCAGCGACATCGGTTGCAACGAGAGCTGGCGTAATGCCGGCACGGAAGTCGGCCAAGGTGCGCGTGCGCACCGCCTGGGACTTGCCACCATGTAGCGCACCCGCTGCCACGCCCTGTGACGTCATGTATTCAGCAAGTCGATCAACACCGGCTTGGGTTCGGACGAAAAAAATCGTGCGGCCATCACGTGCGCCAATTTGCGTAACAACCTCATTTTTGTCAGCAGGGTGCACCAGCAACACGTGATGATCCATGGTGTCAACCGAGGCTCGAGCCGGTGACAGTGAATGCCGAACCGGATCCTTCATGTAGCGCTTGATAATCGCATCTACATCGCCATCTAGGGTCGCGCTAAATAGTAAGCGCTGGCTGCCCCGGCTGGTGAGGTCGAGGATTTCGCGAACGATTGGCATGAATCCCATGTCGGCCATCTGGTCTGCCTCGTCCAGCACCGTGAAAGTCACGTTCGAAAGGTCAACAGAACCTCGATTAACAAGGTCTACTAGGCGGCCGGGGGTGGCCACTAAGTAATGCACACCTCTATCAAGGGCTTGGATCTGCTTGATATACGGCATGCCACCGGCAATCAACCGCCCGCGCACACCGCATGCATCAGAAAGCGGCTGCAGCGCATCGCTGACCTGCATTGCTAGTTCGCGGGTCGGTACCAAAATCAGTCCAAATGGCTTGCGGGGTTCGGCGCGACGTCCGCCAAGCTTGGTCAGCATCGCGAGGCCGAAGGCCAGGGTTTTGCCAGAGCCCGTTTGGGCGCGTGCCAACACATCTCGACCCGAAACCGCATCAGGAATCGTTGCCGCCTGAATGGGGAAAGGCTCTTTGATACCAGCCCGTTTAAGGACATCGACCAATACTGAGGCGATGCCCAGGTCGGAAAATTGCACAGCACTTTTCGAAGACTTCGAACTCATCAAAAAAATCCAATCGAGACGACAAGCGCGTCTCGATTGTGGTCCGGATTCGACCTCGATGGTGCCAAGACTCGCGTGCAGATGTATTACGGACTCATGAATGTACGGCATTAAGCCGAAAACGCGAAATCCGCTGATTTAGATGGCGTGCCGCTCCCTTGTTCCACCATCTTTGGTGGGCACCAATGCTGGATCAACAACACCTGGCTTCCGGTACCAATAAGGTGAACCGGACACTCGCGAGGCAACCATGAAAATAACGCCCATCGCAAAAATAAGGACTCCGATGACAAGCGGCGGGCCAACCCCGAACCAAGATTCACCCGTGGCCGAGTTTGCCGGGTCCGCCATGCTTATTGCTGAAAGCACTAGCAGGCCAAATAAAAGTATCGACCCAATCACCGGACCCAAGCCAATTAAGAAGAAGGCGCGACGGCTATGGAACACCAGATGCCGATAGTAAATCGCGCAGGCCAAACCGGTAAGTGCGTAGTAAAAGGCGATCAGCATCGACAATGCCGTTACCGAGTCCAGTAGCGCATTAGTGCTGACAAGATTGACTCCAACGTACCAAATTATTGCAATCACCGCGACCCACCATGTTGACACACTTGGCGTTTGATGATCCGAGGAAATCTTCCCGAAGTAACCTGGGATTGCTTGATTGCGTGCCATGGAAAGTGCAGTTCGAGATGCCGGGATGATTGTCGTCTGCGTTGAAGCCAGAGCCGAAGTCGCAACCGCAGCTAGAACAATCCACTTCCAAGCGCCAAGGGCATCGCCGGCAACCGATGCAAAAATCATTTCCTGCTGATCGGCGTGGGCTACCAGAAAGGCCGGACCAAGGAATGCGAGCACGGCGATTGCGGTACCGACATAGGTGATTAACAAAATTACTGTCGCGGCCAAGCCAGCTAGGCCAGGAATACGCGATGAATCCTTAGTTTCTTCATTTAGATTGAACGCTGACTCCCAGCCCCAATATGCAAAAACACCCAGCAGTAGCCCGCCGGTTAGTGCCCCTGCGCCTTGCCCAAATGGGTTGAGCCACGCCCAATCCGGTGTAGGTGCACCGGACACACCCGATCCGGTGAACGCGCGAATTAAGGCGACAATGACCAAAATTAGGAGCCCACCAATTTGGGCAAGCACCAACACATTTTGGATCCTTGATGTCACCTGCGTGCCCACAACGCAAATCCAAGTCATCACGATTATCACGACAACCGCTATTGCCATAACTAGATAGCTGTTCTCGGCCATCTCATTTTGGCCCAACATGAGCAAGGTGAAACGAACTGCGACATCAGCTAGGGATCCGACAACGAGCACTCCGGTCATCGCGATGGCCCAACCGCCTAGCCATCCCAACCACGGGCCCATGGCCCGCCCAACCCATGAGAAAGTAGTTCCGCAATCTTGATCGACCTTGTTTAAGTA
>SHUQ01000003.1 GCA_009694585.1 Candidatus Nanopelagicales bacterium
GACCCTGTTCTACAACAGTCGCTACTCGAATACCGACCTGCATTCACATCGCATCCCGGACTTCGTGAAGTTAGCTGACGCTTACGGGTGTCACGGCTTACGCTGTGAATCACCCGAAGATGTTGATACCACTATTGAAAAGGCAATGGGGATGAACGATGCCCCCGTAGTCATCGATTTCGTTGTGCATCGCGATGCGATGGTGTGGCCGATGGTCGCAGCCGGCGCTAGCAATGACGACATCTTGGTCGCGCGAGCCATGGCACCGGAGTGGGGGTCGGACGACTAATGTCACGACACACATTGTCAGTACTCGTCGAGGACACCCCGGGTGTGCTGGCGCGCGTTGCCAGTTTGTTCTCCCGGCGTGGGTTCAATATTGAATCCCTCGCGGTCGGCCCAACCGAGGTACCGCAAGTTTCGCGGATGACCATGGTGGTAAATGTCGAGGGGTCAGTTCTTGAGCAGGTGACCAAACAGTTGAACAAGTTGATAAATGTCCTGAAGATAGTCGAACTGGATCCCGATGCCTCAGTTCAGCGTGAGATCTTGCTGGTCAAGGTCAAGGCCGATCTCGAGACCAGGTCGCATATTCTCGAGACCGTTCAGCTTTTCCGCGCCAAGGTGGTAGACGTCGCACCTGATGCTGTCACCATCGAGGCCACCGGGAACGGCGATAAATTGGCTGCGCTCCTGCGCGTCCTTGAGCCATTTGGTATCAAGGAGTTGGTCAAGTCCGGCGCAGTTGCTATGTCGCGCGGGGCTAAGTCGATTTCGGACCGACCCGTGCGTGCTGCGGACCGCTCTACCTAGGGAAAAGAGCTAGCCGATACCCTTTTGACCAATGCAGTGCGGTAGTCACTTCAAGAATTCACCCACGACAACAAGGAGAACCTCCGGTGGCCGAGCTTTTCTATGATGACGACGCAGATCTGTCCATAATCCAAAATCGGGTGGTGGCGGTTCTCGGTTACGGCAGCCAAGGCCACGCCCACGCCATGTCACTGCGCGATTCGGGTGTCGATGTGCGAGTGGGGTTGCGCGAAGGGTCGAAGACGAGGGCCCGGGCTGAAGAGGCAGGCTTGCGGGTAGTTGACCCAGCCGCCGCGGCCGCTGAGGCCGACGTCATCATGATCTTGGCCCCAGACCCCGTCCAAAAGAAGCTTTACCTGGAAGCAATCGAGCCGAACCTGCAAGAAGGTGACGCCTTGTTCTTCGCCCACGGGTTCAATATTCGTTTCGGATTTGTGACTCCACCGGCATTTGTTGACGTATGCATGGTGGCCCCCAAGGGCCCCGGCCACTTGGTACGCCGTGAGTTTGTCGCTGGCCGTGGGGTGCCCGCAATCGTGGCGGTCGAGCAAGACTTCACCGGTGAGGCTTGGCCATTGACCTTGTCTTATGCTAAAGCCATCGGCGCACTGCGCGCCGGCGGCATCAAGACGACTTTTACCGAAGAGTGCGAAACGGACCTATTCGGCGAGCAAGCGGTGCTTTGCGGTGGAGCTTCACAATTGGTCATGTACGGCTTCGAGACTTTGGTTGAAGCCGGCTACCAGCCAGAGGTTGCCTACTTTGAGTGCTTACATGAGTTGAAACTGATCGTTGACCTCATGTACGAAGGTGGCATCGCCAAGCAGCGCTGGAGTGTGTCAGACACCGCCGAATATGGTGATTATGTTTCTGGGCCACGGGTTATCGATCCGTCGGTCAAGGAGAATATGAAGGCGGTGCTAGCCGATATTCAAAGTGGCACCTTCGCCCAACGTTTTATGGACGATCAAGAGGCCGGCGGGCCGGAGTTCAAGGCCCTGCGGGCCAAGGGTGAAGCCCACTCAATCGAAGCCGTTGGCCGTGAACTTCGCGGCTTGATGAGCTGGGTAGATAACAAGGGCGATGACTATGTGGAGGGCACCGCCGCTCGCTAGTGGACCTGGGCTCGGACACCGATAGAATCCGGCCGTGACTAAATCCCGCGTCCTAATTGCCGAAGAACTCTCCCCCGCGACCATCGAGGCCCTTGGTCCCGACTTCGAAATCATCACTTGTGATGGCACCGATCGCGCGGCCTTGCTGGCTGCCATAGTCGATGTAGATGCCATTTTGGTGCGTTCGGCCACTATGGTCGATGCCGAGGCAATCGCAGCGGCACCGAAGTTGAAGGTGGTCGCGCGCGCAGGGGTTGGTCTGGACAATGTTGACGTCAAAGCAGCAACCCAAGCCGGTGTCATGGTCGTCAATGCACCAACTTCAAATATCGTAAGTGCGGCCGAACTTGCGGTGGCACTGCTGCTAGCAAGTGCACGCAATGTGGCTCCGGCCAGCGCTGCGCTTAGCAAGGGCGAGTGGAAGCGCTCTAAGTTCACCGGGGTTGAGGTTGCTGACAAAGTCGTTGGCATCGTCGGTCTTGGTCGTATCGGGGTACTTGTTGCCCAGCGGCTGAGCTCATTTGGGGTAAAACTCATTGCGTACGACCCCTACGTGCAGCCGGCTCGGGCGGCACAACTTGGGGTGCGGATGGTGACCTTGGACGATTTGCTCGCGGAAAGTGACTTCATCACGGTGCACCTGCCAAAGACCGCGGAGACGGTAGGCCTGATCGGTGATGCTGAACTGCACAAGGTCAAGCCAACTGTGCACATCATCAATGCGGCGCGGGGCGGCATCGTCGATGAAAAAGCCCTTTACGATGCCCTCGTTGATGGACGCGTGGCCGGCGCCGGCCTTGATGTTTATGCCAAGGAGCCATGCACCGATTCACCGCTATTTACCCTCGATCAGGTTGTGGCCACCCCGCACCTTGGGGCATCTACGGATGAAGCCCAGGAGAAAGCCGGTATTTCAGCGGCGCGCTCGGTGCGGCTGGCTCTTGCCGGTGAGCTGGTGCCAGATGCGGTCAACGTCCAAGGTGGCCAAATCGCCGAGCAGATCAAGCCACTACTGCCATTGGCCGAGAAACTGGGAGCAATCGCTTGCGGACTGGCGACGGCTGCCGTAGCTCGAGTCACCGTCGAAGTTTGCGGCGAAGCGGCAGACCATGACGTACGAGTGCTGGAGTTGTCAGCCCTTAAAGGGGTGTTCCAGATGCTCATCCATGATCCGGTTTCCTATGTCAACGCCCCGTTGCTTGCCGAACAGCGTGGCGTCGAAGTGGTGCTCACCTCGGACCGGACCAGTGATGACCACAAGTCTTTGGTGCGGGTAACAATAACCTTGACCGATGGTGAGAGCGTGAGCGTGGCCGGCACGGTCGCGGGCCCGCGGCATACCCCCAAAGTGGTTGCGGTCGACGGTTTTGATGTTGATGTGCCGGTGAGTGATCACATGGCCTTCCTGCGCTATCACGATAAGCCAGGGGTTGTCGGGGTTGTCGGCAAAGTCCTCGGTGATGCCGATGTAAATATCGGTGGCATGCAGGTCAGCCGTGATGACAGCAGTCATGCACTCATCGTCTTGACCGTTGACTCACCGATTCCCGCCGCGGCCCTTGATGAAATCGTCAGCAAAATTGGTGCACACAGCGGTAAATCAGTCGACCTTAACTAAGTCGATTCAGGTGCGGACGGCGCGGTTGACTGCACTGATTATTGCCTTTAGCGAGGCTGTCGTGATTGACGGATCAATGCCAACCCCCCACAGCACCCGATCGCCCACGGTGCATTCCAGATAGGCGGCGGCCCGAGCGTCACCGCCGGCACTCATCGCATGCTCGTGGTAGTCCAACACCCGGACGTCAACCCCGTGTTTGGCTAAGGCGTCGCAGAAAGCCGCCACCGGGCCGTTGCCATTACCTGCAAGGGCGATATCAGATCCGGCATCGCTGATGACTACCTGCACGCTGGTGTCGCCATCGACCGCCGACTCCTGCTTGACCGAGCGAAGTGCGAACCGGCCCCATGGGGCACTTGGGTCTGGTAGGTACTCGCCGGAGAACGTTGACCACATTTCGTCGGCGCTGACCTCGCCACCCTCGGAGTCGGTCACCTGCTGGATGACCTGAGAGAACTCGATCTGCAGGCGGCGTGGGAGATCAAGTTTGTGCTCGGTTCGCATGATGTAGGCGACCCCGCCCTTGCCAGATTGGGAGTTAACGCGGATAACGGCCTCGTAGGTGCGGCCCACATCCTTCGGGTCAATCGGCAGGTAGGGGACGGCCCACCTGAATTCGTCAACGGGTACGCCGGCCGCTGCCGCATCAACCTGCATCGCGTTGAAGCCCTTGTTGATTGCGTCTTGGTGTGAGCCGGAGAAAGCGGTGTAGACGAGGTCACCGCCGTATGGGTGGCGCTCATTAACTGGTATTTGATTGCAGTACTCGACCGTGCGGCGAATATCGTCGATATCGCTAAAATCAATCTGCGGATCAATACCCTGGCTAAATAGGTTCATGCCAAGGGTGACTAAGCAGACATTGCCGGTGCGCTCGCCATTGCCGAACAAGCAGCCCTCGATGCGATCAGCACCTGCCATGTAGCCGAGTTCGGCTGCTGCGACTGCGGTGCCGCGATCATTGTGCGGATGCAGCGAAAGAACGATGGAATCGCGGCGGGCCAGATTTCGGCTCATCCACTCGATGGAATCGGCGTAGATATTCGGTGTCGCCATTTCGATAGTTGCAGGCAGATTCAAAATAACCTTGTGGTCTGGGGTTGGTTGCCAAACATCATTAACCGCATCGCAGATTTCTACGGCGAACTCAAGTTCGGTGCCCGTATAAGACTCCGGAGAGTATTCGAAATAGATATCGGTTTCATGTGAGATCTCATCGGCGAACTTCTTGCATAGTTGGGCACCGTGCACGGCAATGTCGATAATGCCGGATTTATCTAGTCCGAATACCACGCGGCGCTGCAGTGTGGACGTCGAGTTGTACAGGTGCACGATCGCTTGCTTGGAGCCTTTAATGGACTCAAAGGTGCGCTCGATCAGGTGCTCGCGGGATTGGGTCAGCACTTGAATCACCACGTCATCTGGGATCATGTCTTCGTCAATTAGCTGGCGCACGAAGTCGAAATCAGTCTGCGATGCCGAGGGGAAACCGACTTCGATTTCCTTATAACCCATTGCCACCAGTAACTGGAACATCCGCAACTTGCGCGCGGGGGTCATCGGATCGATAAGGGCCTGATTGCCATCGCGGAGGTCTACCGCGCACCAACGTGGTGCCGACGTGATTACTTCGGTCGGCCAGGTGCGGTCAGGCAGGGGGATCGGGGCGAAGGGGGTGTAGCGCTGCCACTTCATTTCGGAAGGGCGCTGGGCGGTTCGGATTTCGTATGGTGCGCTGCGATCGAATTTCGAGTTCATGTCTGGGTCTCCTGTGAGTCGTCAGTTTGGGGGAGGACCGGCAAACGACGAAACCCGCGACGAGGAGGCCGGTTAAGAGGCCTCGCCGCGGCGGCGAAGGAGCAGGGTCACAATCAGCACCCGCGCAGAGTACCAGAGGCGCGCTAGGTAGGGTTTCGCCCATGTCAAAGACCCTAAATCTTGCCCTCATCCCCGGCGACGGCATTGGTACCGAGGTGGTGGCCGAAGCCATGAAAGTGCTGGGCGCCATTGCGCCGGCCGCTGGAATTACGGTCACTTCGACCGAGTACGACCTCGGCGCCCGTCGTTACAACGCCACGGGTGAGTTACTGCCAGACTCGGTGATCGAAGAACTTCGCAGTTATGACGCCATTTTGCTCGGCGCCATCGGCGACCCTTCGGTCAAGCCGGGGATCTTGGAGCGCGGGGTGCTGCTGCCACTGCGATTTGTGATGGATCATCACGTGAACTTGCGTCCAGTGAAATTGTATCCAGGTGTTACCGGGCCCATCGCGGGCAAAGGTCCCAAGGACATTGACTTTGTGGTTTGTCGTGAGGGCACCGAAGGCCCATATGTGGGTGCCGGCGGGATCTTGCGGATCGGGACTCCCCAAGAGGTTGCAACCGAGGTGAGCTTGAACACCGCTTTTGGAGCAGAGCGCATTATTCGCGATGCATTTGATCGTGCGATGCGTCGGCGCAAGAAGGTCACCTTGGTTCATAAGACCAATGTGCTGGTATTTGCTGGTGATCTTTGGCAGCGTACCTTCGACCGGGTGAAGTTGGAGTACCCGGAAGTCACCGCCGACTATTTACATGTTGACGCGGCTTCGATGTTCTTCCTGACTAACCCGGAGCGCTTCGATGTCGTCGTAACCGACAATCTCTTCGGAGACATTCTCACCGATATTGGTGCCGCAATCGGTGGCGGAATCGGCCTGGCGGCAAGTGGCAATATCGACCCGAGTCGCAGCAACCCGAGTATGTTCGAACCGGTTCATGGTTCTGCCCCTGATATCGCCGGCCAAGGTAAGGCTGATCCCACGGCGACGGTGATGTCACTTGCCATGCTGCTGGATCACGTGGGCTTGGTTCAGGCATCGGGTTGGGTTGAAACTGCTGTCGAAAATGATCTGGCCACCCGTGGCACGAGTTCGCGTTCCACCAGTGAGATCGGCGATGCACTAGCCGCCGGTGCTTTGGCCGCCTCTGCCTGAACGGTTACGCTAAGTAGATGCCGGAGGATTCTGGATCCAAGTTGAGCGATGAAGCGGCGGCCGCGATGGGCCTGCGCTTGGTGCAAGCATTCGAACTTTGTCGATTCGCATCGCAATTAGCTGGACGAGCCGTAGATGAGTGAGTTCAACCCGAGTCGGATCTTCGAAACCTTAGACCGACACCAGGTTGACTACCTGACGATCGATGCGTGGGCAGTGATCGCGCACGGATATGTCCGCGCTACGGCTGATATAGATTTTGTGGCCCGCATGGATAGGGGAAATATTGAGCGGTTGGCCAATGCCCTGCGGGAGTTAAATGCGCGCCTGCGGGGGGTCGACGCCGACAAGTTAGATATCGATCCGACTGATCCTGACGTGCTTACAAATGGTGCCAGCTTCACGATGGATACCGACGCGGGTCCACTGGACTTCTTAAATGATGTCCCAGGTGCCGATGATTATGACCAAATGCGCGCTCGGGCCGTAGCGGCAGATGCGGCTGGAACTACGGTGTGGGTGGTTGGGATCGAAGACCTGCTGCGAATGAAGCGCGCTTCGGGGCGGATGCAGGATCTCCTGGACATCGACCAACTGGGCCACTAGTCGAAGGTCGACATTTTCGGGCCAACTGATACCTGTGTAGCGTTACCCCATCGACCATAGGGAGCCACCGATGACAACCAGCACCACAACCGGCACTTCACTGTGGCCGATTGAAGTCAAGGCTTCGACCGCGCCGAAATCAGCCGCCGAGCGCGCGGCCATCATGGCCGATCCGGGATTTGGCAAGTACTTCACCGACCACATGGTGCGCGCCAAGTGGACCACCGATGCTGGTTGGCACGGTGCCGAACTGGTTCCTTATGGTCCCTTGTCGCTGGACCCAGCGACGAACTTCATGCACTACGGCCAAGCAATCTTTGAAGGCCTGAAGGCTTATCGGCATGCTGATGGCAGTATCAAGACTTTTCGCCCGATCAAAAATTCGGAGCGCTTCGCGCGTTCGGCTCGCCGGCTCGCAATGGCCGAGTTACCCGATGAGTTATTCCTTGGTTCTATTGAAGCATTGGTGCGCCAAGATCAAGTATGGGTACCAAGTGACCAGGAGAAGTCACTTTATCTGCGTCCGTTCATGATCTCCACGGAAATTGGCCTTGGCGTGCGGCCGGGCAACGCTTATGAGTACCTACTCATCGCATCTCCCGCAGGTGCGTACTTTCCACAGGGCGTAAAGCCCGTCACGGTGTGGTTGTCGGATGACTATGTGCGTGCGGCACCGGGCGGCACTGGCGAGGCAAAGTGTGCTGGCAACTACGCGGCGTCACTTGTCGCACAGGCCGAAGCAGCCCAGCACGGTTGCGACCAGGTGGTTTGGCTGGATGCCGTTGAGCGGCGCTGGATCGAAGAGATGGGCGGCATGAACCTGTACTTCGTCTACGGCGAAGGTGATTCGGCCCGTATCCTCACCCCGCAACTAACCGGGGCACTGCTTCCCGGCATCACCCGGGAGTCTTTGCTCACGGTCGCTGCAGATCTCGGTATTCGCGCGGAAGAGGGCAAAATCAGCGTCGAGGACTGGCGCACTGGCTGTAGTAGTGGCGCCATCACCGAGGTTTTTGCCTGCGGCACCGCTGCCGTCATCACCCCGGTTGGTCAGATCAAGTCCCGGGAAAGCGGGGCCTGGGAGGTAGCCTGGGGGCGCACCGGTGCCGTCACGATGGCCTTGCGCCAGGCCCTGCTGGATATCCAGACCGGGGCGGCTCAAGATCGCCACAACTGGATGCACACCATCTGCTAGCGGGCCAAGCTCCCCGTATGCCACACTGGTGCCGTGATGAGCTTGGTTAGCAGCATTATTTTGTAGCGCGTCGACGTACGTTGACGCGCAGCCCTTCGCACCCGCGGGGGGCTTTTTCATTGCACCACCGCTAGAAAGAGGACGACCATGGCCCGCCCAGATATTTTCCACGTCTACGACACCACCTTGCGCGACGGTGCCCAGCGGGAAGGAATTTCCTACTCGGTCAACGACAAGCTTGCCGTGGCCCGGCTCCTTGATGGTTACGGAGTGGGATTTATTGAAGGTGGTTGGCCCGGTGCCATGCCCAAGGACACCGAGTTCTTCGAGCGAGCCAAGACCGAACTGGACTTGCAAAATGCTGAGCTGGTGGCCTTCGGCGCTACGCGGAAGCCGGGGGTGGCGGTTGCTGAAGACCCCCAGGTGCAGGCGCTACTTGACTCAGGTGCCCCGGTTATCACCATTGTGGCCAAGTCCGATGTCTTGCACGTGATCGATGCGCTGAAGACAACACTAGATGAAAATGCGGCGATGGTGCGCGACACCGTGGAGTACCTAGTCGCGAAGGGTCGTCGAGTGTTTGTAGATATGGAGCATTTCTTTGACGGGTACAAGCACGACCGTGACTACGGGGTACGCCTTGCAGATGTGGCTCATGCCGCTGGCGCCAGTGTGGTGGTGTTATGCGATACCAATGGCGGCATGCTGCCAAGTGGTATCACCGCGACAGTTTTAGATGTCTCGGCAAGGTCCGCTGCCCGGCTCGGCATTCACTGCCAAGATGACACCGGATGTGCGATCGCTAATAGTGTCGCAGCCGTTGAAGCGGGCGCCACCCATGTGCAATGCACCGCAAATGGTTACGGTGAGCGCACCGGCAACGCGGATTTATTCGTGGTGATCCCGAACCTGGTGACTAAGTTGGGTTACAACATTTTGCCCGATGGGGCGCTCGATGAAACCGTACGGATTTCCCACGCAATTGCTGAGATCGCAAATATCGCACCAAATACCCATCAGCCATACGCTGGGGTTTCGGCATTTGCGCATAAGGCGGGCTTGCACGCCAGTGCCTTGAAAGTTTCAGCCGATCTCTATAACCACATTGATCCAACCTTGGTGGGCAATGACATGAGGGTGCTAATCACTGAAATGGCCGGCCGAGCCTCGGTTGAGCTCAAGGGTCGCGAACTGGGCTATGACCTCTCAGGTGACTCCGAGTTGCTCTCCAGAGTGATCGACAAAGTAAAGGATCTAGAAGCACAGGGTTGGACCTTCGAGGCGGCCGACGCCTCATTCGAACTCTTGCTTTTGGATGAAGATGGCGCTGAGCGCAGATTTGAGGTGGAATCTTGGCGCACCATTGTCGAGCAGGCCGCCGATGGCAACGTAAGTACCGAGGCCACCGTAAAAGTGCATGCAAATGGTGAAAGAATCATCTCAACGGCTGAAGGCAACGGTCCAATAAACGCCCTTGACCGGGCCTTGCGAGCGGCAGTTATCCAGTTGTACCCCGAGCTCGATGCACTTGAGTTAGTCGACTACAAGGTGCGCATTCTCGATGGCGTGAAGGGCACCGGCGCCGTCACTCGGGTATTGGTTGGTACCAGCGATGGATTGGGACAATGGTCTACGGTCGGAGTGCATGAGAACGTAATCGCAGCATCATGGCATGCCTTGGAAGATGCCGTGACCTTCGGACTGATCCGGGCGGCAAAGCGTGACGCGCAGGCACGCTAGATAGAAAGCCTAGATAGGCTGTAGTGGTGCGTATAGTCCGAGTTGCGGTTGATGGTGAACTCTTTTACGGGGTACTCGAAGGTGTTTCCGCCGAAAACGAGCCCACGGAGGCTTCCTTGGTGGTGCTTATCAACGGACACCCATTCGGGGATTTGGTGCCGGAGGGACGCATCATCCCATTGGCCGATACCCGTTTGGTGGCACCGGTGCTGCCGAGCAAAATTGTTGCGGTTGGCAAGAACTACGTCGACCACGCCAAGGAGATGGGTGGGGAGGCTCCGGTTTCACCCCTGATTTTCCTAAAGCCCAGTACCAGCATCATCGGCCCTGGCGAGGCCATCGCCTTGCCATGGCAGTCTGAACAAGTTGAGCACGAGTCTGAACTTGCGGTGGTCATTGGGCGCCTTTGCAGCGATGTGCCAGCTGAGCGCGCCCACGAGGTCATCCTCGGTTACACGTGCGCTAACGATGTGACCGCGCGTGACTTACAGCAGGCGGATGGACAGTGGTCCCGGGCCAAGAGCTTTGATACTTTCTGCCCTATTGGTCCGTGGATTGAAACCGATCTTGATGTTGAGGATACTCGGATTACCTGCAGTGTCGATGGGGTGCTTCGTCAAACGGGTTCAACGAGGGACATGGTGCACGATATTGCGACGTTGATCGCCTACATCAGCTCGGTAATGACACTCATCCCCGGTGACTTGATTCTCACCGGCACGCCAGCTGGTGTTGGGCCTATTGTGGCAGGCGAAAGTGTAACTGTTTCCATTGCAGGCATTGGCTCGCTAACCAATCCGGTGGTTGATCGTGTCTGAGCAAGTAACTTCCGCCGAGGCCGTACGCGTGCGTTTTTGCCCGTCACCTACGGGGAATCCGCATGTTGGCATGATTCGTACAGCTTTGTTCAACTGGGCTTTCGCTCGGCACACCGGTGGCACTTTCGTATTTCGAATTGAAGATACCGACTCGGCCCGCGATAGCGAGGAGTCTTACAACGCGCTCCTTGACTCGCTGCGCTGGCTGGGCCTTGATTGGGACGAGGGTCCCGAAGTCGGCGGCGAGTACGGCCCTTACCGGCAGTCTGATCGACTTCCTGTGTATACCGAAGTTGCCAAGCGTTTGAGCGATGGCGGGTTCGCATATCACTGCTACTGCTCTTCGGACGAACTTGAAGAACGCCGTGAACTGGCCAAGAGCGAAGGCCGGACCCCGGGCTATGACGGTAAATGCCGGGATTTATCCCACGATCAAGTAGAGGCCTATGAGGACGAAGGCCGAGATCCGGTACTTCGATTCCGGATGCCCGACCGTGATTTCGAATGGGATGACCTCGTGCGCGGCTCAATAACCTTCGGGGCTGAGCACGTTCCCGATTATGTTTTGGTCCGAGGCAATGGGGAGCCCCTCTACCCGCTCGTAAATCCGGTTGACGATGCCTTGATGCGTATCACTCACGTTTTACGTGGGGAGGATTTACTATCGTCTACTCCACGTCAGATTGCGCTTTATGAAGCACTGGCGGCTATCGGGGTTAGTGATGGTACGACCCCAAGATTCGGCCACCTGCCCTATGTGATGGGTGCGGGAAACCGCAAACTTTCCAAGCGCGATCCGGAGTCCTCACTGTTGATGTATCGCGAGACCGGCTACCTTCCTGAAGCGCTACTTAATTATTTGGCACTGCTCGGGTGGTCCATGGGCGATGACCAAGAGTTTTTCAGCAAGGAGCAAATGGCCGAGGTTTTCACTTTGGAGCGGGTAAATCAAAACCCAGCACGTTTTGACCTGAAGAAGTGCACCGCGATCAATGGTGACTGGATCAGGTCCTTGGCTCCCGCGGAGTTAGTGCAGCGCATAATCCCGTTCCTAATTGCCAAGAATTTGGTCCCGCGGCCGCCGACAGCGCAGCAATTGGCTATTTTGGAAGTTGCCGCCCCGCTGATCCAAGAACGCATGGAAAACCTTAGTCAATCAGTTGACATGCTCGCATTCTTACTCTTGCCCCCGGAAAGATTTGTGGTCGACGAGGCCGACCGTGGAGTACTCGGGGTCGAAGCCGCGCCAACTTTGACGGCCGCGCGGTCGGTTTTGGCCGAACTACCGCACTGGAAAACAGACGCCATCCATGAGGCACTTCGGCTCGCGCTGGTTGATGGACTGGACTTAAAGCCCAAATTGGCCTTCACGCCGCTGCGGGTGGCTATTACCGGGCGCCGAATTTCACCCCCATTGTTTGAATCCATGGAGATTTTGGGTAAATCAGTCTGTTTGGCCCGACTTGATGCGGCGATTGGTGGTGGGTAGCCCGTCGCCTATAATCACTGTTCGCCGAGTGATCGGCCCCATGGGGTATGGGGTAATTGGCAGCCCAAATGATTCTGATTCATTTAGTCTAGGTTCGAGTCCTGGTACCCCAGCTGGTGTTCTGTCGACGTGGTAGGCCCACCCGACTAAATACCTGGTCTACTGCGCGCTTTGTGCGCGCAACTGACCGAAGGCACGGCCCCGTTGTGTAGTGGCCTAGCACGCCGCCCTCTCAAGGCGGTAGCGCGGGTTCGAATCCCGTCGGGGCTACTAGGTGGGCGCGGGTTCTCGAGGTTTGAAGGCCCGCGCTCCAAGGCAGAAGGAGTAGTAGGTGGCAAGCACACTGGCAGAGAAAGTCTGGGCGGCGCATGTGGTGCGCCATGCCGAAGGCGAACCAGACCTGCTCTATATCGATCTGCATCTGGTGCATGAGGTAACTAGCCCGCAGGCATTTGATGGGCTGCGCGTTGCTGGGAGAGGGGTGCGGCGGCCTGATCTCACCTTGGCGACCGAAGATCACAATGTGCCTACCATCAATATTGACCAGCCCATCGCCGACCCGATTTCGCGGGCTCAGGTTGACGCGCTGCGTGCGAACTGCGCTGAATTCGAGGTGCCGCTGTATCCACTCGGCAGTGTCGAGCAGGGCATTGTGCACGTGGTGGGCCCGCAACTTGGCCTGACCCAACCTGGCATGACCGTGGTATGCGGTGACTCACACACCTCAACCCATGGCGCTTTCGGTGCACTTGCGTTCGGTATTGGCACCAGCGAAGTCGAGCACGTGCTTGCAACTCAAACCCTGCCCCTGAAGCCGTTCCAGACGATGGCGATCACGGTCGATGGTGAACTGCCGACTGGCGTGAGCGCCAAGGACTTGACTTTGGCAATCATCGCGAAGATCGGCACGGGCGGTGGCCAAGGCTATGTACTTGAATACCGCGGCTCTGCAATTCGCGCGCTTTCGATGGAAGGCCGTATGACACTTTGCAATATGTCAATCGAGGCTGGCGCTCGAGCGGGCATGGTCGCCCCGGACGACACCACTCTTGAGTACGTAAAAGGCCGTGAGCATGCGCCGACCGGTCAGGAGTGGGATGAAGCCGTTGCATACTGGCGTACATTGCCAAGTGATGCTGACGCGGTATTCGACGCTGAAGTCTTCATCGATGCAACCACCCTTAGCCCATATGTGACATGGGGCACTAATCCGGGTCAAGGCCTGCCGCTATCGGCTTCGGTGCCCGCGCCTGAAGCTGCAGGTGATGAAGTTGAGCGTGGTGCTATTGAGCGCGCACTCGCCTATATGGATTTAGAACCGGGCACCCCGTTACGTGAAATACCGATAGACACTGTTTTCATCGGTTCTTGCACCAATGGCCGCATCGAAGACCTAAGAGTCGTAGCCGAGGTATTGCGTGGCCGGCAGGTGGCGAATTCAGTGCGCATGATGATCGTCCCCGGCTCGGTGCGCGTCAAGCTACAGGCCGAGGCCGAGGGCTTACACACAGTGTTCATTGAGGCTGGGGCCGACTGGCGTGAGGCCGGGTGTTCCATGTGTTTGGCCATGAACCCAGACAAACTTGCCCCCGGTGAGCGCAGCGCCTCAACTTCAAATCGCAACTTCGAAGGCCGCCAAGGCCCAGGTGGTCGGACCCACCTAGTCTCACCGGCGGTGGCGGCGGCGACCGCGGTCGTCGGCACCTTGGCCGCCCCCGCTGACCTTCCGAATCTCGGCTAAGGAGCACGCAATGGATGCATTTACCACTCACACCGGTACTGCGATGCCGTTGCGGCGCAGCAATGTCGATACTGACCAGATCATCCCGGCCGAGTACCTTAAGCGGATTACTCGCACCGGATTTGAAGATGGGTTGTTCGCGTCTTGGCGAAAAGATCCTGAGTTTGTCCTAAACCAGCCGTACCACGATGGCGCCACCATCTTGGTAGCTGGCCCTGATTTTGGCACCGGTTCCTCACGTGAACATGCGGTTTGGGCGCTCCAGAACTATGGCTTCAAGGTAGTGATTTCCTCGCGCTTCGCCGATATTTTCCGTGGTAATTCGGGTAAGGGGGGGTTGCTAACCGCCCAGGTGCCCCAGGAGACCGTGGAGGCACTTTGGGAATTAATTGCCGAAGATCCGGCCACGGAGGTAACGGTTGACCTAGACAAGCAGGAGATCCGGGCGGGCGAGCTGGTGGCCGATTTCGATGTGGACGGCTATGTGCGCTGGCGGTTGATGGAGGGTTTGGATGATATTGGCATCACTTTGCAGTCGGTAGATGCGATCACCGCCTTCGAAAAGCAGCGTCCGGGATTCACTCCGACCACCACCTAAAGGGATTTTCGACCCTAGGCGAGTTTTGCGTTTCCAATATCACGGTGTGTCGAATGGCGTAATCGGTTAATTCGCAATAGTTTTTGCATGTCGACACCCGTCGATTGTTCTTCTACCGTCGATTCTCCTGGAAGGTTTTTCCTGTGAACAAGGCAGACCTAATTGATTCGGTGGCCGCGAAACTCGGCCACACCAAGCGTGACGTAACCGACATCGTTGAGTCCTTCATCGAGGAGACCAAGAAGGCCGTTGCCAGTGGCGAGCGCGTTGCGCTAAGTGGTTTCGGCATCTTCGAAGCACAGGCCCGCAAGGCCCGCCTAGGGCGTAATCCACGCACTGGTGAAACCGTGCAGATCAAGGCAACGAAGACCCCTAAGTTCCGCGCTGGTGCGGAGTTTAAAGCGGTAGTTTCGGGCAAGAAGAAGGCCGCTCCGGCCAAGAAGGCTCCGGCCAAGAAGGCCGCAAAGAAGGCCGCAAAGAAGCGCTAAAGAAAATTAACTACGGGCGGCCTAGCGTTTGGTAGGCCGCCCGTAGTGATTACATATGTAATTTTGAATTCGTACTCAGTGGTCAGCCCGCTAGCAATGAGGCGTGAAACTGTGGCTTGAAATTTGCGGCTAACTAATTGGGCAGATCGATAGAAATCACGATGCCAGTTGGCGACAGTTTGACGGCTAGTCGCTGGCCGACGCGCAACCGCCGAAATGCGGAGGCAGCTAACAATTGGGCAGTTACTTGCAGTAAGTCGCCGTCCTCGGTGGCGACTTCCGCATCGCCACTTGGGAGCCAGCGATAGAAGGTGGCGACGATCACGGCTCGTGATTTCGCTGTAAGGCTGCCGTGGTGGCTGCACCCACGCCAATTCGAATCGCATCCCAAAGGTCTACTTGGGTATCGACATCACGGTGCGCGCGCGCAAGCCTATCGCGTTCTGGCGCAGTTTCAGACAAACCCAGTTCGACATAGCCCCGTTTAGCATGGTGGGCTCTTGAGCGTTCGCCAAATGCCGGCGTGCAGCCGGCAATGCTGTGACTCATCAACATGGTGGTGCCAACCCCTTGCGTGTCGGCGATAAAAGAACGCTCGTAAATGCTCGCGAACCTGAACACAAAATCAATTACCTCGCCGGTAAGGCAAGGCAGATCACCAGTCATGATGGCCACCCCGAGTCTAGGTGGCGTTAATGACGCGCCGAATAGAGCTGCTTCGTTCAAGCCGCGGTGCGGTGCTTCAGGGGCCCAGCTGTGGTTGGACGCGGTGGCAACCTGTTGGACTGCCACATCGTCGGTCACCACGGTGACTTGAGCAACGGTTTGGGAGTCACTGAGGGCGGTAAGGACATCCTGGAGAAAGGCCAGTACAAGCTCGGGTCGGGCCGGGTCATTCACTGGCAGCAGCCTGGTTTTAGCGCTGGTAAGGGCTTTTATGGGCAGCACGACGGCCCAGCGATCTGGCCCGTGGATCAGCCCATCTTGGATCTGCACGGGCACTACTGTGGCATGGTGCAGATAACGCGACGCGACCCCTTGGGCTGGGGCTATCGCGTCACCGTATTTTTTTTTACTCCGCTGCTCAATATTTTTACCAAGCAGCAGTGGGAAGGCACCGAAAATCTAACCGCCCAAACTGGCGGAATGGTCGTGGCGACCAACCATATTTCCTGGTTTGACCCGCTCGTAACTTCACATGTCCTATGGGACAACGATCGTCCACCGAGATTCTTAGCCAAGGAGTCGGTGTTCCGCGTCCCGATCGTGGGGGCGATAATTACCAGCGCCCAGCAAATTCGGGTTTATCGCGAGACCAGCAACGCTACCGATGCCGTGCGTGATGGAATTGCGGCCGTGAAGCGCGGTGAGTGCGTGGTGGTGTATCCGGAAGGCACCATCACTCGCGAGCCGAATATGTGGCCAATGACTGGTAAGACAGGTGCTGCCCGTGTTGCGCTGGCTGCAGGCTGCCCGTTGATCCCGATGGCTCAATGGGGAGCTCAGGAGGTCATGCGGCCTTATCGCAAGGAATTTCGCATCCTGCCCCGTAAAACTATGAAGATCTTGGTTGGGCCCCCCATCGACTTGTCGGATTTACAAGATCGCGCGCTGGATGCCGATACATTGCACCTTGCGACGGATCGACTCATGGACGCCTTAACCGGGCTACTTGCCCAAATCCGTCAGGAGACCCCACCAGAGGAGCGTTACGTGTTCGACCGACAGGAGCATTCGTGACCGAAATTCGGGTTGCCATGATGGGTAGCGGGTCTTGGGGAACCGCATTTGGCATGGTTCTCGCCGATGCTGGCTGCCAAGTGATGATGTGGTCGCGTGAGGAGGGCGTTGCGCGGCAGGTCAATGAAGAGCACTTGAATGCCGCTTATCACCCCGGTATTACTTTGCCGGACAAATTACATGCGACAACTGATTGGTCCAAGGCGCTGGAAGGCGCATCTATCGTGGTGCTGGCCGTGCCAGCGCAAGTCTTGCGGGCGAATCTACAAACTTGGAGAGATGGCTTAACTCCGGGAAGTGTGCTCGTAAGTTTGATGAAGGGCATCGAGCTGGGCACGTCGATGCGAATGAGTGAAGTAATAGCCGAAGTTACTGGCATTGACCTTGGTCGCATTGCGGTGATTTCGGGCCCAAATCTGGCCGGTGAAATAGCGCGGCGACAGCCAACGGCAACAACGGTTGCCTGCGCTGACGAGGCCAGCGCCTTGGCTCTTCAGGAGGCCTGCACCACTGACTACTTTCGTCCGTACTGGACCACCGACGTCGTCGGCACGGAAATTGGCGGCGCGGTTAAAAATGTCATCGCGCTGGCTAATGGCATGGCGGTCGGCATGGGATTGGGAGAGAACTCACAGGCCTCCTTAATTACCCGCGGGCTGGCTGAAATGGCTCGACTCGGTGTTGCACTCGGGGCTGACCCGCTGACTTTTCAGGGCTTGGCTGGAGTAGGTGACCTGGTGGCCACCTGCCAGTCACCGCTATCGCGCAATAGGTCATTCGGTGTAAACCTTGGGCGCGGATTATCTATTGACCAAACTATCGAAGTTACTAAGCAGACCTGCGAAGGTTATAAGAGTTGCCAGCCGATACTTGAGTTGGCCAAACTTAATGATGTCGAAATGCCAATCACCGAACAGGTGGTGGCAGTGCTGTACCACGGACAATCCCCGAAAATGATGGCGTCAGCATTCATGTCGCGCGACACTAAGCGCGAAAGCTCACTAGCACCGTAGTTAATTAGGCACCACTGAATCTAAGGCCTGCTTAAGGTCGCGCCAGAGGTCATCGGCATTCTCAATGCCAAATGACAGGCGAATTAGGTTCATAGGCACTGTTTCACTTTCAAGAGGCCAGCGGCGACGGCGCTCGAGCAGTGACTCGACCCCACCTAGGCTGGTGGCATATGTCCAAAGTTCAGCACTTGCGCATACCGCATCTGCTGCGTCCGCTCCTTCGGAAATTTCGATAGCAGCCATCGTGCCGAACTCCGGGTAGCGAACCCGAGAAACCGCAGGGTGGTCGCGAAGTAAGGGGATGATCATTTTGGCATTAGCTTGTGCTCTTTCAATTCGGACGGCCAAGGTGCGGATACCTCTAAGTGCCAAATAGCAGTCAAATGCGCTCGGCAACGCACCCATAAATACCCGCCGGGTGCGAAGATGCTCTGCGAGTTCAGGATCAGTGGTTACTAATGCGCCGAGAAGTAGATCTGAGTGACCGCTGAGCGCTTTGGTGACACTATGCATGACAATGTCAGCACCCTGAGAAATTGGCTGCTGCAAAATCGGAGTGGCGAAAGTGTTGTCGACCAAGACTAAGGCGTGGTTAGCGTGGGCTGCCGCAATACAGGCGGGCAAATCGGCGACCTGCAGCATTGGATTAGTCGGTGATTCCAGCCATAACATTTGTGCCCCATTGCATGCCGCAACGACAGCCGTGGTGTCATCAACCTCAACGACTCGAAGTTGAATGCGACCGATCTCCGCAAGCTCGCGCAGTCGGATCGCAACACCGGTATACGCCGCACTCGGTGCGACCACAACGGCGCCCATTGGTACTAAGTCCATAGCTGCGTTCGCGGCTGCCATGCCAGATGCAAATACGGTGGCTAGCCCGCCCTCGAGACCTCCGATAACGTCCTCGAGCGCATGTGAGGTGGGGGAGTCATAGCGCGCGTACTCCATGGGCCCACCCGCGATGAAGCTCGAGGCGGGCGCAATTGGAGTGTTGAGTGGGGCATCGGGCACGCGCTCCGGCCGGCCGGCTGAGACCACAAAGGTGTCAACTGATTGGTCACGCTTAGTGGTGCCTGCTGGTGGGTTGATAGTTGGCATGAATTGCACTTTAGTCTTGCCCCGGTTGTTATCGCTGAGGAGTCCAACAGATACGGTCTATGGGTGGATCGGGTTCGCATTGCGGTGATATTTGGGGGCCGTAGTAGTGAGCACCACATCTCATGTGTCAGTGCCGGCGGCATCCTTCGGGCCCTGGACCCCGAAATCTATGAGGTCATTCCAATCGGAATTACCCCGTCTGGTCATTGGGTTCTCCAGACTAATGATGCCGATCGACTTTCCATCCAAGGCGGTGTGCTTCCATCGGTCGATCGCGATGCACCCCAAGTGGTTCTAAGTGTGGACCCGACCTCTGCGGGACTGACTATTCATCGACCGGCGCAAGTGCCGGAGGCTCTTGGCCGCGTTGACGTCGTTTTCCCGGTGCTTCATGGGCCATGGGGTGAGGACGGCACCATTCAGGGCTTACTCGAAATGGCCGGCATTCCATATGTCGGGTCGGGAGTCATTGGCTCGGCGCTCGCAATGGATAAAGGCTTTATGAAAGCGCTATTCGAGCACGCTGGGTTACCTGTTGGGCCCTATGAGGTGATCACGGATGCGCAATGGGGTACCGGCCGCGATGCCGCACTGGCTCGAGCGCGAAGCCTTGGTGAAGTGTTGTTTGTTAAACCGGCGCGGGCGGGCTCGTCTAATGGCATCACCAAAGTGTCCGACCCCGATTTACTCTCTGCTGCGATCGAAGCCGCTCGCCTTCACGACCCCAAAGTCATCGTCGAAGCGGCGCTAGTTGATGCCCGCGAGATTGAATGCGGCGTCATTGTAGACGGCACACCTCGGGCGAGCAGGTGCGCAGAGATAATTGTGCGTGCCAGCCATGCTTTCTATGATTTTGAGGCCAAGTACCTAGACGATTCGGTTGATTTGGTCGTGCCGGCGGATTTGTCACCCGAATTAGAAGCAAAGGTACAGGAGTTAGCGATTCGCGCATTCGAGTCACTCTCCTGCGAGGGCTTGGCGCGAGTTGATTTCTTTATTTCCGCAGACGGGAAAGTTCTTATAAATGAAATCAACACGATGCCCGGGTTCACGCCGATTTCGATGTTCCCGAGAATGTGGGCGGCATCGGGGCTGGATTACCCGGCGCTCATTGATCACCTAGTGCGCGATGCGCTGCTGCGCGGCACCGGGCTTCGTTAGGTATTGGCTAGTGCTTTTAGCCCCGCGAGCACAAAAGCACTAGATGCCTTAACTTCGGATTGCGGGTCACTACCTGGCGCTAGCCGCCGGGCTGCTGCTTCGACAACACCCTGAATAAGGCGTACGGCCTGATCAGTATCTGAAATCCCAAGTGCGGCGACCGCTTGAGTAAGCGGTGCGGCGAGGGTGGCATGCATGGCATTGATTTGCTCACGCACCGGCTTAGGGAGTGAGGTCTCGCTCATGACAGCGATGATCGCATGGCGTCCATCAGCTATCAGTCCCAAGGAGACGTCAACATAGCGGGAAATTTTCTGTTCCGGCGTCGACTCGGCAGCGAGGCAATCGACTACATCGCCAGACCACTGACGCATTTCCTCCAAGAGCACCGCCGCCAGCAAATCTTCGGTTGAGCCGAAGTATTCATAGGCAGCTGGTCGCGATAGCCCAGCACGTGCCGCCACAGCCGCCATCGTCAAAGCCCTCGGACCCCCGGTCGTAACTAGTTCATGCCCGGCAGTCAACAGTGCGCTGCGACGTTGATCTCGATTTTCTGCAAGTGTGGGGGCTAAAATGCGGGGCACCTGCCCATCTTGGCACAGCCATGGTGAGGAGTGATTGGTCAGCGTGGCATAGGGTTGTCGAATTGAGCTGGTGAAGTGCAAAGATGCGCAATGGCGGCTTTGGTTCAAGGGTCGCAGAGAGGACTAATAGGGATGTCAGGGCAAAAATCAAATGAGATGCTGGCAGCTGTTTATAAAAAAACAGGCGACGCCCGTGACGTGGTAGTTGTCCGCTCGGTTAGACGTCCTGAAGTTGGCGCCGGTCAAGTTCGGGTGAAAGTCGCATTTTCTGGCATCAACCCAACCGATGTGAAAATCCGAAAAGGGCCCACCCAACGGCAGATCGATGGTTTCCAAATTCCGCATATGGACGGTTCTGGAACTATCGATGCGGTTGGCCCAGGAGTCGATTTGACTCGCATTGGTCAGCGCGTTTGGGTACACCTAGCTGCTCATGAGAGTAGGTGGGGGACCGCTGCTGAGTGGACCGTGGTGGCGCAGCACCGAGCCATACCGCTGCCCGATGAGGTGCCATTTGAACTCGCTGCCACGCTAGGGGTGCCTGCGGTAACCGCGGCTAATTGTCTTTTAGGTGACGGCCCGATTGCCGGTCAAGATGTACTCGTTGCCGGCGGAGCCGGTGCGGTGGGCAGCTGCGCGGTGCAGTTGGCGCACTGGCAAGGTGCGCGCGTTGCCGCGACGGTGAGCGGTGAAGCAAAAGCCGAGATGGCCCGTTTGGCCGGTGCGGATTTAGTAGTGAACTACCGCGAAGCCGATGCGGTCAGGCAGGTGCAGGCGTGGAGTAGCAATGTGGCACGGATCGTCGAACTTGATTTGAGCGCCAATTTGGATCTAGATCTTGCGGTGTCGATGCCCGGGACTTCGATCGTGACTTATGCAGTTGACGGAGAAGACCCGGTCCTGCCGATTCGTAGACTAATGACGGCCGGTGTTTCTTTGCGTTTCATGTTGCTCTACACCTTGCCGGCCCCGGTACTGGCTGCCGCCGTTGACGTCGTTAGTGCGGCCCTTTTGGCAGCTGCTCTGCAACTTCCGCCGGTGCAACTATTTGCGCTTACCGACACCGTTTCAGCTCATGAGGCGCAAGAAGCAGGGCCGCTGGGCCGCATATTGATTGATCTCTCGTAGTCGATTTGGTGCGGTTAGAGATTAAGTACGGGGCACGTCAGGGTGCGCGTAATTCCTGGGACTACCTGAATGCTAGCGACTACTAGTCGGCCTAGGTCATCCATGGTGCGTGCCTCTGCCCGCGCAATGACGTCGTAGGGACCGGTGACATCTTCGGCCAGAACGACGCCATCAATGTCGCGTATTGCTTGAACCACCGTGGCGGCTTTGCCGACCTCGGTCTGGATGAGAACGTATGCCTGTACGACCATGCTGAGAGACTAGCGCTGAAACCAAGTCAAAGGGGTACTGATGACCGATTCACCGGATGGCACGATCGCTGATTTAGGGGAGTTTGGCCTCATAGACCGCTTATCTTTGGGCACCGGCTCGGCCAAGCAGGTGATTTTGGGTCCAGGAGATGACACCGCAATCGTTGCGGCTCCAGATGGCAAGGTGGTCATCACGACCGACCTCATGGTTGAGGGCCGACATTTTCGCCGGGATTGGTCCACACCAATTGATGTGGGACGTAAGGCGGCGGCGGCGAGTTTGGCCGATGTGGCCGCAATGGGTGCCGTGCCAACAGCGCTGGTGGTTGGACTAGCGGCACCCGGTGACCTGCCGGTGGCTTGGGCGGTGGCATGTACCGCCGGTTTGGCCCAGGAAGCGGCACTGGTGGGCGCGGTAATCGTGGGCGGTGATGTGGCCTCGGCCGATGTCGTCATCTTGTCGGTCACCGCGATCGGTGACCTGCAGGGGCGCGCCCCGGTGTTACGCAGTGGCGCCAAGGTGGGTGATCAGGTTGCCATCGCGGGTCGTATCGGCTGGGCCGCCGCGGGACTTGCGTTACTAACCCGCGGGTTCAGGTCACCGAAAGTTCTTGTTGATGCGCACCGGTATCCAGAGCCACTGTACGCAGCCGGCCCGGCCGCGGCAAAAGCTAAGGCCACTTCGATGATCGACGTCAGTGACGGGATGGTCGCCGATGCTAGACACCTTGCCATCGCATCAAGTGTGGTGATCGAGATCGATACCTCCACTTGGGTGATCGCCGAACCGCTGCAGGCCGCGGCTTCGGCGTACAACGTTGATCCGCGTGAGTGGATGCTCACCGGTGGTGATGATCACGCTTTCCTCGCCACCTTCCCGGCGAAAACCAAATTACCCAAAAACTTCACTGCGATCGGGGTAGTAAGTGCCGTTGGTGATGCAGGTGCTGGGGTAATGGTCGATGGGGTTTGGAGCGCAGCGGTGGGCGGGCATGTGCACTACTTGTAGTTATGTAACAAGTATTTCTGCGTACCCACCGGTTAACTTGGTGGCCGGACAAACAAAAAAGCGCGGGGATAAACCCGCGCCTTCTCGTGGGAAAGAACTTAGCCGCGCACGACCTTGCCGGCCTTAAGGCAAGAAGCGCAGACATTTTGACGCTTGGGGGTTTTACCTACCAGGGTGCGAACCCGCTGAATATTGGGATTCCACCGCCGCTTGGTGCGAACATGAGAGTGGGAAACGCTGTACCCGAAGCTCGGGCCCTTGCCGCAGACGTCGCAGTTGGCAGCCACTGTGAACTCCTTCAGATGCTTGCCAGGCTCGGTGGTTACCGTGCGTGGCCCGATTCGGGTCGTAGGCTGACCGTGTGGACAGCGGCCCAAGGGTAGCCGACAAGGTGGCCAAGCCCCAAATTGGGAGGGTATCTATGCGCTGGGTCGTTGAGGAGGAAAGGGGGAGGGGGTGGCACCGCAAAACGATGAGCTAGATGCACAGGGGATCCAGACCTGGGCTTATACGGCCCTGACCGCCCTAGGTGAGGCGCGCGCCGAGATTGATGCTCTAAATGTCTTCCCCGTGCCCGATAGTGATACCGGCACCAATGTCTTTTTGACGATAGAAGCTGCCTGCCACGATATTGACCAAGCACTTGATGCCCCGGGGCACTCGCGCTCCAGTATCGCCCGGGCCCTAGCGCACGGGGCTTTGCTGGGGGCTCGGGGTAACTCGGGAGTAATTATCTCCCAGATTTTCCGTGGCTGCAGCGATGCACTTGCCAAGGTGGCCCTAGATCGTCCAGTTTCAGGAGCAGATGTTGCAGAGATGTTGCGGCTGGCTGCTGACATGGCTTACGCGGCGGTTACCAAACCGGTTGAGGGAACCATCTTGACCGTGGCTCGGGCTGCGGCCGATGCGGCATTGGCTGCGGTTGCCGCTGATGGTGAAGCTGGGATAGGTGCGGTAGTGACTCACGCAGCAGCCGCGGCCCAAGATGCACTTGAGCAGACTCCGCAATTGTTGGAGGCCCTGCGTCGGGCAGGAGTAGTTGATGCTGGTGGCCGCGCTTATGTCGTGATTTTGGATGCGCTGGTAAGTGTGGTGACGGGCGTGCGTAAGGCATCAGCGGCTAGCTATGTGTCACGCCCCCGCACAACTGACGTTGAGCCAAATGCGAACTACTCTGGCCCTGCGTATGAAGTGATGTTTCTTCTTGACGCAACCGCCCCGGCTGTTGACATCATGCGAGCGCGCCTCGGTGAACTCGGTGACAGTCTTGTAGTGGTCGGCGGTGAGAGCCTTTGGAATGTGCACGTCCATGTTGACGATGCGGGCGCAGCAGTTGAAGCGGCAATCGCCGCAGGACTTCCATATCGCATTCGGATAACGCACCTTGAGGTGGCGAATTCGATGATAGATCAGGTGGCCCGTGGGGTAGTCGCGGTGGCTCATGGCCCAGGCACCGCCTCGCTGATGGAAAGCCTCGGCGTGACCATCGTCGCGGCACAACCTGGGCAACGACCGTCAACAAAGGAGTTACTCAATGCGATAACCGCGTTGGGTGCAGCCGAAGTCATACTTCTGCCGAGTGACAAAGACACCTGGCCGGTTGCTGAAGTTGCAGCCGAACAAGCCCGCGCGGCAAATGTCAGAGTCTCCGTCGTCCCAACCAGGTCAATCGTTCAGACGCTTGCCGCGATTGCGGTGCATGAAAATAGCTCTCGATTTGAAGATGATGTCGTTGCCATGACACGGGCGGCTGGTGCCACCCGTTATGGCGCGGTGACCATCGCGGTGCGCCAGGCGCTAACCACTGTCGGCCAGTGCCAAGTCGGTGATGTTCTCGGGTTGGTGGACGGTGACATAGTCATACTTGGAAGAGACATTGTTACCGTGATTCGCGAACTACTTCAAGGCATGCTTGCTGTTGGTGGCGAGCTCGTGACTTTGGTTTCTGGGCTCGAAGTTGGCACCGAGATAACCGATGGCATTCCGAAGTGGTTGCAGCGCGAGTTTCCTTTGGTAGACATCAATATTTATGACGGTGGGCAGCCACTTTGGCCTCTGATCATCGGTGTCGAATGACGTCTGGTGACCTCGAACGTCCACTTGCTGGTGAGGTGGGCGGCAAGACCACCACTGCGCTGACCAAGGCGTTTGGCATGGTCACGGTCAGTGACTTGCTGCGGCATTATCCGCGCCGTTATGCGCAACGTGGTGAGCTCACCGATTTATCTACTTTGGTTGAAGGTGAATCGGTCACCGTACTTGCCGAAATTGAGCAAGTGACAGTAAGGCCGATGAAGCAGCGCCGCGGCTCAATTGTTGAAGCGATAGTGACCGACGGCAAGGGCCGCCTTTCGGTGACTTTTTTCAATCAGGCTTGGCGTGAACGTGAGTTGCGGGCGGGACGTAGCGGGCTCTTCTCTGGTCAGGTTTCATCCTTTCGAAATAAGCGGCAACTAGCTCATCCGCAGTGCCTGCTTTTCCCGGAGGGCGTCGATGATGATCCAGAAGCCACCGCCGCATTCGCTGGAGTCCTGATCCCGATTTATCCGGCGACAGGATCTTTAAGCTCCTGGAAAATTGCGGGTGCGGTGCGGATGGTTCTTGATACGTTGGGTGAAGTTGCCGATCCGATCCCTGATGATCTGCGTGCGGCCGAAGGGTTAATCGAGCTAACGCAGGCCTTGCGCCTAATTCATCGACCTGCCGATCTTGAAGATGTTACGGCCGCGCGAACACGACTTAAGTTCGAGGAAGCATTTGTTTTGCAAGTGGTGCTTGCGCAGCGCCGTCAGCAGATGATGCATCTAAGCGCGACCCCACGTTCGGTTATTGGTGGGCCTATGCGAACTGCCTTCGATAAACAGCTGCCATTTGTGCTCACCGCTGGTCAGGATTCAGTTAGCGCAGAGATTGCGAAGGATCTGGCCGGCACCCACCCGATGCACCGACTACTTCAAGGAGACGTTGGTAGCGGTAAAACGATTGTGGCCTTGCGCGCAATGTTGTCTGTGGTCGATGCGGGTGGGCAGGCGGCGCTTCTGGCGCCGACCGAGGTGCTCGCGGCACAGCATTATCGATCTATCCGCGCACTTCTAGGCCCCTTGGCCGAGCGTGGACGCCTAGGGGGCGCAGACGAAGGCACCCGAGTGGCCTTGCTTACTGGGTCACAGCGCACCGCGCAGCGTCGGGTTGAACTCCTAGATGTGATCACCGGAGATGCCGGGATAGTTGTTGGGACCCACGCCCTTATCCAAGACACGGTTGAGTTTCGTGACCTTGCTCTGGTCGTGGTTGATGAGCAACACCGATTCGGGGTCGAGCAAAGAGCGGCACTTGCGGCTAAAGCCCGCGACGGCACCAGGCCACATGTACTCGTGATGACAGCCACCCCAATCCCACGCACTGTCGCAATGACCGTTTTTGGCGATTTAGATATCTCTACACTGTCTGAACTCCCGGCCGGACGCACTCCGATCGCCACCCATGTGATCTCCACTCGTGAGCAACCTGGGCACCTAGCGCGAGCGTGGGAGCGGGTCCAAGAAGAGGCCGCGCAAAAGCGCCGCATATTTGTGGTGTGTCCGCGCATTGGCGGCGCCGGTGAAGAGGATGATCTAGATATTGAGTCGGGTGAAACTTCGATCTCCTCGGTTTTGGATGTGGCTGCAAATCTGGCTCGCGATTTTCCAGATCTGCGAGTCGAGATGTTGCATGGCCGGATGAGCGGCGATGAAAAGGAAGATGTGATGGCAAGATTTGCGGACATCTCACGGCATGACGGCATCGATGTGCTGGTGGCTACCACGGTCATTGAAGTCGGAGTTGATGTGCCAGATGCCACTACGATGATAATTCTTGATGCTGATCGGTTCGGTATTTCTCAACTTCATCAGCTACGCGGGCGGGTGGGCCGCGGCTCTTCACCTGGTTTGTGTTTGCTGGTTACTGAAACTGAAGGTGGCAGCCCAGCGCGGGAACGACTGCTCGCCGTAGCATCAACCACCGACGGATTTGAGTTGTCGAAGCTGGATTTGCAAATGCGCCGCGAGGGCGACGTACTTGGCTCGATGCAGTCGGGCCGGCGCAGCTCACTGCGCCTCCTGGAAGTGGTACGTGACGAGGGGATCATCGAGCGGGCGCGCACGGCGGCACATGAAGTTGTTGAAAATGACCCAGAGTTGATTTTGCACCCGGCTTTGCGGCTGGCAATAAGGGCACTCATTGCTGATGAACAAGCCGACTTTATGGAGAAAGCATGACCCGAATCATCGCTGGGGCGGCAAAGGGTCGGCGTCTTGCTGTGCCAAAACTCGGTACTCGCCCCACCTCAGATCGGGTGCGCGAATCCTTGTTCTCGGCGGTGTCCGCGCATTTCCTCAAAGTTGGTGTCAGTTGGTCTGAATTAGTGGTGCTTGATCTTTATGCGGGTACGGGTGCCCTTGGGCTCGAGGCTTTGAGCCGAGGCGCGCACCGGGTGTTGCTTATCGAAAAGACACGGGCCGCCGGTGCGGTCATCGAGGCCAACATCAAAGTGGTAGCACTGCCGGGTGCTCAACTGCTGATTGGCGATGTAACTGCGGTAATTGAAAGATTGGGCGCGGAGCCCTTTGGTTTAGTACTGGTAGATCCGCCATATGAGGTCAGCTCGGAGGCGATCGCCACCCTGCTGACGGCGTTGCAGGCCTATAAAACACTGGCCAGTGAAGCGTTGGTCGTTGTGGAGCGACCGACCGGAGGCGGGCAGGCGCCGTTTCCGGCTTCATGGCGGGTTCTGCGACAGTCTGGGCAAGGTGATACCACCCTTTGGTACGGTCAAGCACCAGAGAACGTTCTCGACTGTAAATGAGGAGCCGGTCATGCGACGAGCGGTCTGCCCCGGATCATTTGATCCGTGCACCAATGGCCACCTTGACGTCTTTGCGCGCGCCGCAGAGATGGCAGATGAAGTTATTGTCGCGGTGCTAATCAACAATACCAAGTCGAGTTTATTCACCGTTGCTGAGCGCATTGAGATGCTCAAAGAAGTTGTGGCTCCGCTCCCGAATGTGAAAATCGACTCCTTCCACGGACTACTTGTCGACTACTGCCGTGACCATGATGCACAGGTGATAGTCAAAGGCCTTCGTGCGGTGAGTGACTTTGACTATGAGCTGCAGATGGCCCAGATGAACTACCGCCTCACTCGGGTTGAAACCGTCTTTATCTCGACCAACCCCCTGTATAGTTATTTATCGTCCAGTTTGGTCAAAGAAGTTGCCACTTATGGTGGAGATGTAACCGGACTGGTGCCTGACCTCGTGTTGGGAAGGCTCCGAGAGAAGATTTCAGGCACAATAGGCTGAGCAGCGCGGCCAAGACGAGGAGATGCTTTGGACGTCCAAGAACGGCTCGACGAACTCGCCGTCCTGATCGAAGACGCGAAGGCGATGCCACTATCGGCATCATGCTTGGTCAACCGGGCTCAGGTGCTTGATCTCATCGACGAGATCCGCCAGTTGCTCCCCGAGTCAGTAGCGCGTGCCGACGAGCTACTCGCTGATCGCGAGGCGGTAGTTCAAGACGGCCGCCGTGAAGCCGATCGGTTATTGGAACGGGCGCGAAATGAGTCTGATCGCATGGTCACCGAACACGAGGTTTATTTAGCAGCGGTAGGGGAGTCCCAAGCGATGCGCGCCGAGGCGGCTGAAGAGACAGCGCGGATGCGGATGGAGACCGATGACTACATAGATGCCAAATTGGCAACTTTTGAAATCGCGCTGAACAAAACCTTGCAGACGGTAGATCGGGGCCGTGAGCGACTGCGTGCGCAAGTTTACGAGGATTTGGCGCCGGAACCTTCGCAAGCGGCCCTGGATGAGATTTACGACGATCAGCGCTGAATAGGGCTGAATAGCTCTGGGCGGTATGTCCGATTTTAAGTCCGCTCTACCTAGGCGGTATCCTCCTGCGGGTAACCTTTAACCCAAAGCTGGTGTTTCGCTATGACCAATCGTGCTAATCCGACAGGGGTGCAGTGACCGGCCTCGACCCTAGAAGTCCGCTAGTTCTTGATACTCGGGCTTTGAACCTGCCACGGCGGGCCGGGTCGATGATCACGGTGACCCGGACGGTTCCTAGCCCGGTCGACATGGGGGTGGCACTAGCCCGAGTCCTTCCTGACTCACCGGTCGAACTTGAGCTACGGCTGGAGTCGGTCATGGAGGGGGTCTTGGTCTCAGGTTCAGCGGAAGTGCATGTAGACGCCGAGTGCGCTCGGTGCCTAGATCCAATGAGCTGGGACGAAGTAATTGAGTTCAGCGAGTTATTCGTCTATCCCGCCACAGATGCTCGTGGCGCGGTGGTCGAAGAGCCCGGTGAAGACGACGAAGACCCGTTGCCAAAACTTCAGGACGACATGATCGATCTGGAGACCACGCTGCGAGATGCAGTGGTGCTGGACTTTCCGCTAGCACCGGTGTGTCAAAGTTATTGCGCAGGACTGTGCTCGGTCTGCGGGGTTAGGCTTGACGACTTCCCAGGGCACGAGCACGAACAGCTTGATCCAAGGTGGGCGGCACTTGCTGCCTTGGCGGCACCAGACTTAACCGAAGACATCAGTTAACCCAAGAAAGAGGACACCGTGCCAGTACCGAAGCGCAAAACCTCGCGCTCTAATACCCGCCACCGCCGTTCGCAGTGGAAGACGACAGTGCCGAATTTGGTGACCTGCGTCCGCTGCAAGGAGAAGCGCCTGGCTCACACCGCGTGCCCAACCTGTGGCACTTACGCCAAGCGACGCGTGCTGGACGTCTGATCATGGCCCGCGTCGCCCTAGATCTCTTGGGCGGCGATGGTGCTCCCGAGGTCGTGGCCGATGCCGTGGCGGCGTTGGATCTTGACGCACTCGACATCGACCTCGTCCTCGTGGGCCCGCCCGCTCTCGCGATCGATTTACTTGCTGTGCGCGGCATCAATGTGGCCGAGCAGCCGCGCTTGACTGTTTTGAGCGCTACCACCGCGGTGCCAATGGCTGGCGACCCTTTGTCATATGTTCGCTCACACCCAGAAGTCAGTGTCATGGTGGCTGCTGACTCAGTAAGCAGTGGCGAAGTTGACGCTTGGGTCTCAGTTGGGCATAGCGGTGCCGCTGTAGCCGCGGCGGTTTTGTCATGCGGTCGAGTCGCTGGTATGTCGCGTCCGGCCCTAGCGGTGGTGCTGCCAGCCACTTTCGGGCCGGTTGTTCTAGTTGACGTTGGTGCCTCCCCGGAAGCAACCGCAAATGTCCTAACTCAGTTTGCGATGGCCGGGTGGTGCTATGCCACCGCATTAGGGATCCACGACCCAGCTGTGGGTCTACTGAACATTGGTAGCGAAGCCGGCAAAGGCGATGCACTTCGCTTAGCCGCCGACACCTTGATGCAAGGCCGGTTGCCTGGGCTCGGTGTGCGATACGCGGGCTCAGTGGAAGGTCATGACGTAGCTTCCGGAGCGCGAGCTCAGGTGATCGTTACTGACGGATTCACGGGCAATGTTTTACTAAAAGGAATTGAAGGTGCGGTTGGTTGGGCGGCGCAGCAGATGGCGCTTGCATATGGCGACCCCAAACCGGCTCGCACGGTTGTCGCGGGAACCGCGACCGGAGACTTTGCGGCTGGTATGTTGCTCGGGGTGAATGGCGTCACTGTTATTGGGCATGGTGCCGGAAGCCCGCATGAAATAGTTGCATGCGTTCGGTTAGCAGCGCGCGCCGCCAATACAGATCTGATTGGTCTTACCCAACGGACATTTGCCGCATTATTGGAGCAAGTCAAGTGAACGAGCAATTGGTAAGAGGTGCGCTAGCCCGCGTGTTCGAGCATGACTTCACCTTTGACGTGCGGTCAGATACCCCGCTGAGCTCATTTGGCGCGCTAGATGAAGCTTGGGTAATGCTGGCAAGAGCCATTGCCGAGGCCGCTAAGACCAGCGGTCAAGATGTGGAACTTGAAGATACCGATATCTGCGAAGTTCAAACGTTTGGCGAACTCGTTGCACTTGTTGACTCTTTAGCTCGCACCGAAGCGCGGGCAACTACATGAGTAACGCACGCAATCGCAGTGAGCGGGGTCGTGAAGAGAATTTAACGCGTCTAGCGGCCAGCCTTGAGGTGCCCGTCGACCCAGCCCTGCTCAATCAAGCACTTACCCACCGTTCGTATGCCTACGAACATGGTGGCCTTCCGCACAATGAGCGGTTGGAGTTCTTGGGGGATGCGGTACTTGGGGTATTGGTAACGGACACCTTGTATCGGGCTTTCCCGGATTTACCCGAAGGGCATCTGGCGAAACTGCGGGCAGCCGTTGTGAACTCACGGGCACTTGCAGATGTCGCGCGCGAACTTGATCTGGGCGAATACCTGCTTTTAGGTCGCGGTGAAGTGACCACTGGTGGCCGAGATAAGTCGTCGATCCTTGCCGACGCCATGGAAGCGGTAATTGGGGCTGTATACATGTCAGGTGGGATAGAAGTTGCGGGCAAACTCATCCACGATCGCTTTGATCCACTTATTGAAGTTTCGGTTGAGCTCGGTGCGGGCCTTGATTGGAAAACTTCGCTGCAAGAAGCCGCCGCAAATGCAAATCTTGGTCTGCCCGAGTATCTAGTCAGTAATACCGGCCCAGATCATGAGAAGGAGTTTCATGCTCGGGTACGGATAGGCGATGACTTCATCGGTGAAGGCTGGGGCCGGTCGAAGAAACTGGCTGAACAGCAGGCTGCAGAAGTTGCCTATTCGCACTTGGTGAAATCGGTACCTTGAAGTGCCCGAACTGCCAGAAGTTGAAGTAGTGCGGCGGGGGCTCGCCGAGCATGTCACCGGGCGCAGAATCAATCAGGTCGAAGTGCTGCATCCTCGGGCGGTGCGTCGGAACACCGGGTCACTTCCGGAGGATCTGGTTGGTGAGCGCATCAGGTGCGTAAGTCGCCGCGGAAAGTATTTATGGCTGCCCCTAGTGGGTGATCAAGTCGCACTTGTTGCCCATTTGGGCATGAGCGGCCAACTACTTATGCAGCCGGCGTCGGCGCCCGATGAAAAACACCTCAGGGTCCGCATTGGATTTGCCGATGCCGGACCACAGTTGCGCTTTGTGGACCAGCGGACCTTCGGTGGGGTGATGACCGCTGAGCTGGTTTCTGATGGCGCGGGTGGCCACGTGCCCGACATCATCAGTCATATTTCCCGTGACCCACTGGACCCAAGTTTCGACGAGGTGGCCTGGGTTAACTGCCTGCGGGGCAAAAACACCGAGATCAAACGGGCGCTGCTGGATCAATCACTGATTTCCGGGATTGGCAATATCTACGCGGACGAGGCCCTGTGGCGGGCCAAATTACATGGCCGGCGCCTAACCGGGGGCCTGACCCCGGCCAAAATTCATGAATTACTTGAGCACGCCAAATCCGTTATGAAGCAGGCGCTTGGGCAAGGTGGCACCAGTTTCGATGCGCTTTACGTCAACGTTAACGGCGAGAGCGGCTACTTTGACCGGTCTTTGAACGCCTACGGTCAAGAAGGTGAGCCCTGTGGGCACTGCGGTCGCCCGATTCGCCGCGAAAAATTCATGAATCGATCCAGTTTTTTTTGCCCGCGGTGCCAGCGGCGGGGCTAGGGCCCACACTCTCAAGATAAGGTGGGGGGAAACTCGTCCTCAGCGCCTTCCCCGCGCCTGACCAGCGGAGAACCGTGCACCTTAAGACCTTGACCCTGAAGGGCTTCAAATCCTTCGCTTCTTCGACGACCCTGCATTTCGAGCCGGGCGTGACCTGCGTGGTGGGACCGAACGGCTCCGGCAAGTCCAATGTCGTAGACGCCCTCGCCTGGGTGATGGGCGAGCAAGGGGCCAAATCGCTGCGCGGTGGCAAAATGGAAGATGTCATCTTCTCGGGTACTTCGGGCCGTGCCCCACTGGGTCGCGCCGAGGTGCAATTGACCATTGACAACTCCGATGGGACTTTGCCGATCGAGTACACCGAGGTCACGATCTCCCGCACCCTGTTTCGCAATGGTGGCTCGGAGTACGCGATCAACGGTGAGCAGTGCCGCCTACTTGATGTTCAAGAGTTGCTAAGTGACTCTGGTATTGGCCGCGAGATGCATGTCATTGTTGGTCAAGGGCAACTTGATTCGATTTTGCAGGCTACTCCGGAAGATCGTCGCGGATTCATAGAAGAAGCCGCTGGAGTGTTAAAGCACCGCAAGCGCAAGGAGAAAGCGCTGCGCAAACTTGACGCGATGGGCGCGAATCTAACTAGGTTGATGGATCTGACAAATGAACTGCGCCGCCAATTGAAGCCACTTGGGCGTCAAGCCGAGGTAGCACGCCGCGCGGTGGTCATCCAATCAGATGTGCGTGATGCCAGGTTGCGCTTGATGGCTGATGACCTAACTGTTTTACGTAACCTGTTAGCCGCGGAGGTTGCGGATGAAACCGCCCTCCGCGAGAGGCAAGCCAAAGCAGAGTCTGCTCTCGCGGCCCTACGCACCCAAGAGGCTGAAGCCGACGCTGCAGTTCTTGAAGAGGCACCGCGCTTAGTTGCGGCTCAGGAGACCTGGTTCGGGTTAAGTGGCCTTCGTGAGCGCTTCAACGGTTTGGTGCAACTTGCCAATGAGCGAGTGCGCAATCTACAGCCTGAAGCCCAGGAGGAGACATCTGGTCGCGACCCTGAGCAAATAGATGCGGAAGCACGCTTGCTTCGTGAGCAGGAGTTCGAACTTAGCCGCGAGGTCGAAGCGGCACGGGAGGTACTCGCTTTAGCGGAGGCACGCCGACTTGATGCTGAGCAGGCACTTTTGCTTGAGGAGCATCGGGTTGCGGCTGCGGAACGGGCCGCGGCGGATAGACGTGAAGGCCTTGCAAAGTTGCGCGGCCAAGTTGATGCTGCTCGCTCGCGGATTGAAACTCGATCAAGTGAAATTGAGCGCCTTAGTGCTTCGATAACCGAGGCGAAGGAACGTAGTGAGCAAGCGCAAGGCCAGTTCCATGCCATAGAAATTCAAGTCGCGGGGCTCAACCAAGGTGAAGTCGGGCTCGATCAGGAATATGAACTCGCCTTGGCGGCGCTTGAACGTGCCGATATTGCCGTAGAGCAACTGCGCACGGCTGAGTCAATAGGTGAGCGGGAGCGGGCGGCTTTCGCGGCTCGCTTAGACGCTCTTGAGTTGGGGCTTTCGCGTAAGGATGCCGCCTCGGTACTTATCGCGTCCACCGAACGCGTTCCCGGGGTGTTGGGGTCGTTGGCCGGGTTGTTGCAGATTGACCATGGTGCACAGGCAGCGGTAGCCGCGGCACTTGGTGATGTTGCCAATGCGGTGGTGGTTCGTGGAGTTGATGCCGCGGTTCAATCGGTCGTACTGTTGAAAGAACAAGATGCTGGCCGCGCGGCTTTGGTGCTCGCCGATGGCGCGGGTGCCGGCCTGGCTCCGGTCGGGGCACCCCCTGTCGGCTCATGGCTGCGCGCATCGGTGCGCTGTGACGACAGGCTGCGTGCCGTCGTTGACCGGCTGCTGATGAACTGTGTGCTGGTATCAGATGTGCGCACGGCTGCCGAGGCACAACGGATTCATCCCGAGCTCATCTTCGTTACCGATGCCGGCGATATCTTCGCCGCTGGTGTGGTGCACGGTGGCTCGGCTGATACTCAAAGTCTGCTTGAGGTTCAGGCTGCACATGACCAAACCGCACGTGACTTGGTTGTGGCAACTCATGACCTTGAACGTGCGCGCTTTGATCTAATTGCAGCGCGTGATGCGCAACGAGCGGCCGCGGATTTCACCGAGGGCTCGTTGAATCGACTCCACGAGTCAGATGCACGCATGGCCGCGGTTGCCGAGCAGTTGGGTCAACTCGGTCAGGCGGCACGTTCGGCACATGCTGAAGCCGAGCGATTGTCACTTGCTCGTGCAGCCGCCGAGGCCGCACTCGAGCAAGACCAACAAAACCTTTCGACGATGGAGGTTCGACTCTCCAGCGCCGAAGTCGAACCGGTTGGTGACCCAGCTGGTGACAGGCGTGAGGTTTTTTCCGGCCAAGCCACCGGGGCGCGACAAGATGAAGTGGATGCTCGTCTCGCACTGCGCACTGGTGAAGAGCGGGTCGGGGCGGTCGGAATCCGGGCCGAGCAACTCGAACGTGCGGCAAATGCTGAGCGTCAGGCCCGTGTTAACGCAATTGCAAGGCGTGAACGGCGAGCGGCCGAACTTATTACGGCCGGAGCCATTCTTGCGGCTTCGCGCATTGCGCTCACGCGAATTGAGGGGTCAGTTGCACAGGCTGGTCGAGATCGATCTGAAGTAGAGCAAGCCAAAACCGAACGCGATCAATTGTTAACTCGGCTGCGCGCCAGTATTCGTGAATTGACCGGCGAGTTGGATTTACTCAAGGACAGTGTGCACCGCGATGAGGTAGCCCGCGCTGAGCAGCGCCTGCGCATTGAGCAGCTTGAAGAAAAGGCACTAGAGGATTTCGGTGTCGAAGGTGATGTCTTGATTGCGGAGTACGGTGCGGAGCAATTGGTGCCACCTAGCCCGGTCGTGCCCGGCGATGAAGTGCCTGCTGATGCTCCTGAACCGCAGCCGTACCCGTATGTGCGCCTCGAGCAAGAGAAGAGACTCAAGGCAGCTGAACGTGAGCTAAACATCTTAGGAAAGATTAATCCGCTCGCCCTTGAAGAGTTCACTGCGATGGAGGAGCGCCACACTTTCTTGAGCGAACAGTTAGAAGACCTAAAGAAGTCGCGCGATGATCTGCTTGACATCATCAAGGAGGTCGACGCACGCGTTGAACAGGTGTTCACCGAGGCTTATCTTGAAATAGAGCGTGCATTCGTTGGCGTATTTGCCAGACTTTTCCCCGGTGGTGAAGGCCGGTTGATCCTGACCGACCCCGACAATATGCTCACCACTGGTATCGATGTCGAAGCTCGCCCACCTGGCAAGAAGGTAAAGCGCCTGTCACTGCTTTCTGGTGGAGAGCGCTCCTTGACCGCGGTCGCCTTCTTGATTGCCTTGTTCAAAGCGCGTCCGAGCCCATTTTACGTACTCGATGAGGTTGAAGCCGCCCTTGATGATGTGAACCTTGAACGCTTGATAGACATCATTGAAGAGTTGCGTTCGAGCTCGCAACTGATTGTAATTACCCATCAAAAGCGCACCATGGAGATTGCTGATGCCCTATACGGGGTATCTATGCGTGGCGATGGTGTTACCCATGTCATTGGTCAACGCTTGCGCGATGTCGAAACCGCGAGCGCGTAACCGGCCCCTTGGGCCGGTGCGGGGGATCTGAAGTTCTGAAAGGATGTTGACTATGAATTCAGGCCTGCTTTTTGCCGCTGTAGCACTGCTGATCATCCTTATTGCGGTAGTAGCCGTGCTAGTTCTGCGGCGTCAATCAGCCGCAGTCGTAGCCTCGCCTGCGGTGACTGCGGACGACAGGGCTCCGACGATCACCGATGCACCAGAAGAAGATCTGAGTGCACTCCCTGAAATCGAGATACCAGATGCTGCCGCCGGCCGCTTAAATAGGTTGCGGGCGCGACTGGCGAGATCCAATAGCGCAATTGGTCAGGGGTTGCTGGGGCTTCTTAGCTCTGGGGAAATAAGTGAATCTACCTGGGATCAGGTCGAGGAGACTTTGCTGTTGGCCGACCTCGGCGTGGGCCCGACCCAGGAATTAATTGCACGACTGCGGATTAGGGTCCAGGTGGCTGGTACGACTACCCCCGAGCAAATGAAGGTGATGCTCCGCGAAGAACTCCTGACATTGGTTGACCCAACAATGGATCGGGCCGTTGCAATGCATGCCCAAGGTCGCCCTGCTGTAATTCTGGTGGTGGGCGTAAATGGCACCGGCAAAACGACCACCACTGGTAAGCTTGCGCGTCTACTCATTGCTGATGGTCAAACCGTGGTGCTCGGGGCGGCAGATACTTTCCGAGCCTCGGCCGCAGATCAGCTGCAGACTTGGGGCGATCGGGTGGGAGCTGCGGTGGTACGCGGCCCCGAGGGCGGCGATCCGGCAGCGGTGGCTTTCGACGCGGTGAGTATCGGAACCGAGGCACAGGCAGACACCGTGGTGATAGATACCGCCGGGCGGCTGCATACAAAAACGGGTCTGATGGATGAATTGGGCAAAGTAAAGCGCGTAATAGAGAAGAAGTCACCGGTTGACGAAGTCCTGCTGGTACTGGATGCCACCACCGGGCAAAATGGTTTGGCTCAGGCGCGGGTTTTCCGCGAAGTTGTCGAAATTACTGGTATCGCTCTAACCAAACTTGATGGCACAGCGCGCGGCGGAATCGTCGTAGCGGTGCAGCGCGAGCTCGGGGTTCCGGTAAAACTGGTTGGCCTCGGTGAGGGCCCTGATGACCTCGCCCCATTTGATCCTAAGGAGTTTGTCGACGCCCTAGTGGGGGATTCGTAACACAGCGATTACCTAAGTTGCCCGTGATGTGACATCCGCGAAACGTGATTAGCCTGTTACTGAAACCTAGGCACGTCATTGTCCTGCCACTGAACCATTAGTGGAGTCGAGACCACTCGGGCGAGGGAGACACATATGGAAACCGCCTTGGACTCTGGCAATACCGCGTGGCTGCTAACCAGTGCGGCATTGGTACTGCTGATGATTCCTGGCTTGGCCTTCTTCTATGGAGGCATGGTTCGATCAAAATCTGTCCTCAATATGTTGATGATGGTGATGGGCGCACCTTCGTCGTCGGCATCTTATGGGTGCTATTTGGCTATTCGATGGCCTTCGCACCGTCATCTGGCAACGCGGGCCTCCTCGGTAACGTCACCGCGTTCGCTGGGCTCGAAGGTCTAATGACGAATGACCCGGCAGCCGGGGTGCCGGCTATGGGGTTCGTGGCTTTCCAAGCGATGTTCGCTTGTATTACCGTTGGCTTGATCGCCGGCGCCATCGCGGATCGAACCAAGTTCAGTGCTTGGCTAGTTTTCGCGGGACTTTGGGCGGTGCTTGTCTACTTCTCGGTGGCTCACTGGGTCGACTCGGCTGGCCGTATCCTTGACGCAAGTTTGGCTGAGGCAGTGCGCCTTCGGGTACTTGAGGCACTTAGTTAGTTAGCTTCCGATAAGCAAAAGCGTGTCCAGCTCGAAGCTAAGATCTTCGGAGCCGATACTCTGACCCCGTGTTCGCGAACCTCTCAGATCGCCTTGCTGCCACGATTAAGGGGCTGCGGGGTAAGGGCCGACTATCCGAAGCCGATGTCGATGCGACGGTGCGTGAGATTCGAACCGCATTGCTCGAGGCCGACGTCGCATTGCCCGTGGTTCGTGAGTTTACGGCCGTCGTCAAAGAGCGGGCCTTAGCAGCAGCAGCCTCAGGCGCCCTAAACCCCGCGCAGCAAATCGTCAAGATCGTGCACGAGGAGCTAATCGCCATCCTCGGGGGAGAAACTCGAAATCTTGTTTTCGCTAAGAACCCACCGACCGTGATTTTGCTTGCCGGTTTACAGGGTGCCGGCAAAACCACACTCGCGGGCAAGCTGGCGCTTCAATTGAAAAGTGGCGGCCATACCCCGCTTCTTGTCGCGGCGGATCTGCAGCGTCCAAATGCGGTAGATCAATTGCGCATCATCTCCGAGCAGGCTGGGGTCGCGATTTTTGCCCCAGAGCCCGGTAACGGTGTAGGCGACCCGATCAAGGTAACCCAAGACGCACGGGTATACGCAGAGCAGAAATTGCATGACGTGGTTATCGTCGACACGGCGGGCCGATTAGCGATCGATGCTGAACTAATGCAGCAATTGCGTGCCGTGCGAGATGCGGCTCGACCCGATGAAACCTTGTTAGTGGTTGACGCCATGATCGGTCAAGATGCTGTTCGCACCGCCGAGGAGTTCGCCGAAGGTGTTGGTTTTGACGCAGTTGTCCTCACCAAGCTCGATGGCGATGCTCGTGGTGGTGCTGCACTTTCCATCGTAAGTGTCACCAAGCGTCCGATTATGTTTGCGTCAGTAGGTGAAAAACTCACCGACTTTGAGGTATTCCACCCAGACCGCATGGCATCGCGCATACTTGACATGGGCGACATGCTCACGTTGATAGAGCAAGCCGAGCGGGTATTTGACGCCGAGCAAACCGAACGGATGGCCCGCAAGGTTTCAGCGGGTGAGGATTTCACTCTCGATGATTTCCTCGAGCAAATGCAGTCGATCAAGAAAATGGGATCCATCGGCAAGATCATGGGCATGCTGCCCGGCATGGGTGAGATGAAAGCCCAGCTTGATCAAGTCGATGACCGGGAGATGGATCGCGTTGCTGCCATCATCCAATCAATGACTCCGGCGGAGCGCCGGGAGCCAAAGATCTTGAACGGCTCACGCCGGGCTCGCATTGCGCGCGGGTCTGGGTCATCGGTTAGCGAGGTAAATGGCTTGATTGAGAGATTTAGCCAAGCCCAAAAAATGATGAAGCAGATGGGTAAAGGCGGAATGCCCGGCATGGGTGGCATTGGTGGTATGCCCGGTATGCCCAGCATGGGTGGTGGGAAGAAGTCCAAGGGCAAAATGGCTAAGCCCAGCAAGCCGGCCAAGGGCAAGAGTCGCAGTGGCAATCCGGCTAAGCGGGCCGATCAAAAATCCGGCATGCTTACTACAACTGCAGCGCCGGCCGAATTAGATATCTCGGCCTTACCACCTGAACTAAAGAAACTGTTAGGATAGTTTCATGAACCATCGAAGCCGGTGGGTCATCACTTTTTTGGTAGCGCTCAGTGGGATCGTTATGAGCTCGACATTGGTATCTGGTCCGCCGGCAAACGCGCACGCGATCATCGATTTAACGGAAGTGGCGGCGGTTGCCGGGAAATCCAGTTCGATGACCCTCGAAATCCAGCACGGGTGCTTAAGTGACGTCGCTGGCACTACCCAGGTTATTGCGTTCGCCGGCAAGCCTTGGGGTGCGATCAAGCCGGGCGCGGTTAGTGGCTGGACGATAGCAGTGGCACCGGTTCCCGATGGCGGCCAGCAGATCACCTGGACCGTCCAAGGTGCTCCACAGCCGTTTTCTACCCCGGTTTTCTTTCCAATGACAGTTAGGTGGCCAAAGTCCGCCGGAATTTATGGCTTGCGGGTGCTGCAGGTCTGCCCCAGCCAGTCCACCTGGTGGGATACCCCCTTCAAGCCCGCGACAGCATCATTCCCGTCGCCGCCCTTAACCCCGCTGGCTCAGGTGTTAGTGCAGGATCGGGCTAGGTCAGGTGCTACCTCGACTACCGCCCACGCATCGGAACCTGACTAGGTGCACTCGGGGCACTGATCGGCGATCAGCCCCGAAAAACGACCCGTGGTCAGGGCACACCTGATCATCTGGCAGAATACGGAGGTCTTGCCGCCCGGTTGGCCCTCTATCCTTCCGATGCGGCAACCCGCAAGGTTTTCGCCCAAAGTCGTGTCCCCACGCGATTGACGGCGCGCACCGCCCCAAAAAACAGGAGATAAGCCCACCGTGGCCGTAAAAATCAAACTTAAGCGTCTTGGCAAAATCCATGCACCTCAATACCGCATCGTGGTTGCTGACTCGCGCACCGCGCGTAATGGCCGGTCCATCGAAGAGATCGGTCTGTACCAGCCGATGGAAGACCCAAGTGTCATCAAGGTCGACTCAGCCCGGGTTCAGTACTGGCTCGGAGTTGGTGCACTGCCGACCGAAGCCGTAACCGCAATTTTGAAGGTGACCGGGGATTGGCAGAAGTTCAAGGGCCTACCCGGGGCCGAAGGCACCCTGCGCGTGGCCGAGCCCAAGGTCACTCGCCTAGTGACCTTCGAGGCGGCCATTCAAGATGCCTCCAAAGAGCCCAAGACACCGGTCAAGAAGCCGAAGCTCGAAGTAGCGGTTGAAGCCGCACCCAAGCTGGAGGAGAAGGTGGCCGACGAGGTGGCAGCCGTTGTCGAAGTTATCGAGGCCGATGAGGTTGTCGAAGTTATCGAAGAAGGCAAAGCCTGATGCTGGAAGAAGCCCTGGCGCACCTGGTTCGTGGCATTGTCGACAATCCAGGTGATGTGTTTGTAAGTGAGAGGGAGCAGCGTCGGGGCAAATGCCTCGACGTTCGGGTGCATCCGCAGGACATGGGTCGGGTGATCGGCCGAGCTGGCCGCACCGCGACGGCGCTACGCACGGTTGTGACCGCACTTAATGAAGGTCGCGGCGTACGTATCGATTTCCTCGATGTCGCCGAGCGCTGACAAGCTAGATATTTATGCGCGTCGTCGTCGGCCGCATCGGTAAACCACATGGCCTGCGAGGTCAGGTAACCGTTGAACTCAGAACTGATGAGCCCGATGAACGTTTCGCTCAGGGTTCAGTTCTCTTTGCAGATGGCGCTGTTGGAAAGTTAACCGTTGCCGAAATTCACTGGCACTCTGGTCGATTGCTAGTAAGTTTCGTCGGTTACGAAAGTCGAAGTGCCGCCGAATCCCTGCGCGGGACCATGGTCGAAGTCGAACGCGATGAGGCGGCTTCGCCAACAGAACAAGATGAGTACTACGACAGCGCGCTGATCGGGTGCCGAGTCGAAACATTAAGGGGTGAACTTGTTGGCCTCGTAGACGATGTCGTCCACCTGCCATCCCAAGAATTACTTTCGGTTGTCACCGCAACTGGGCGTGAGGTGCTGATTCCATTTGTTTCGCAGATTGTGCCAACCGTTGACCTGGCCAATCGCCGAATTCTCATTGATCCACCCATCGGCCTGATTGAGGAGCCGGCCGATGCGAATTGATGTCGTCACTATTTTCCCTGACTACTTCACGCCTTTGACTTTGTCGCTGCTGGGCAAAGCCTCGGCCTCAGGGTTAATTGAGGTATGCGTACACGACTTGCGCACGTTCACCCATGATCGGCATAACACGGTCGATGACAGCCCCTATGGCGGTGGACCGGGCATGGTGATGAGCCCAATTCCTTGGGGCGAGGCGTTAGATGCGATTGCAGCAAAAGAGAAGACATTGCGCCCGGTTTTGGTGGTTCCAACCCCTTCGGGTGCAGTTTTCGATCAACGTGCTGCCCAAGCATGGACCGCAGACCCATGGCTGGTGTTCGCCTGTGGTCGCTACGAGGGCATTGATGCGCGAGTCGCTCAGCATTATGCGAAGTCCAGCGAGTGGGCGGGGGTGCGTGAAGTCGGTATCGGAGATTATGTGTTGGCCGGTGGTGAAGCGGCGACCTTAGTAATAGTCGAGGCGATCGCCCGCCTGCTTCCTGGGGTTGTTGGAAATGAAGCCAGTGTGACCGACGACTCATTTGCTGCCGGATCGATGGCGCAACTAGTCGAAGGCCCGGTTTTCACCAAACCACAGGAATGGCGCGGGCTCGCGGTACCTGAGGTGCTACTCAGCGGTCACCACGGGCAGATCGCGACTTGGCGGGCCGAGCAAGCTCGGCTTCGGACGGCACAGGTGCGCCCAGAATTAGCGGCGGATGGTCAAATGGACCACTAAAGCTAGGCGCCCGATGTAGGGCGGTTTTGGCCCGGGAGTCACCTGTGGCAGACTTACCGAGCACGCCCGGGGTGCCCCGCCACAGGGGAAGCCTCCGGTTTTGAACTAACGAGCTGTTTCCGATCCCCAAAACGGGGCCAATAATCGTGGGCGACCTGTGGCGCTTACAGGAAGTGAACCCAAGATGAAGACCCTTGACGGCGTTGACGCATCATCCCTAAAGACTGGGCTCCCCGACCTTCGATCAGGTGACACCGTCAAGGTGCACGTAAAGGTTGTCGAAGGTAGCAAGACCCGTGTGCAGATTTTCCAGGGTGTGGTTATTGCTCGAACCGGTTCGGGTATTGGCGAGACTTTCACGGTTCGCAAGGTTTCTTATGGTGTTGGAGTAGAGCGCACCTTCCCGCTGCACACCCCAATTATCGAGAAGATCGAGTTACTCACTCGCGGTGACGTGCGTCGTGCCAAGCTGTACTACCTGCGCGATCTGCGCGGTAAGGCTGCAAAGATCCACGAGCGCCGAGAGAATGTGCCAACGGTGGCAGCTGCGGTTGTCGAAGCGCCATCCCAAGACTAAAACCCTGCTGTTATTAAATCCGCAAAGTGATTCGGTGCTACCCGGAATCGATGGTCTGATTTAACGATGGCTAAGAGTCGACGCGGTGCTTGGTGGGATCTACCGCTAACTTTCGTCATTGCTTTTGGCGTGGTCCTCCTTCTCACCACATTCGGCGCGAGCCCATTCTCAATCCCGTCGGGCTCCATGGAAGACACCTTGCAGGTAGGTGATCGCGTACTTGTGAACAAGATTACTTATCGTCTGCGACCTATTGAACGCGGTGATGTCGTGGTGTTTGACGGCACCGACTCATTCGTTGAAGCCGGTGAAATCCCAAAACGCGATCCAATTACCGGAGCACTTTCTTCGCTGGGCCAGTCGATAGGTGTGGTGCCACCAGATAGCACGGATTTCGTCAAGCGGGTCATCGGAGTGGCGGGTGATCATGTGGTGTGCTGTGACGGCGAAGGTCGCATTACCGTTAATGATGCTCCGCTCGATGAAGCTTCTTATACTTTTCCTAGTGACTCACCAAGTGACATGAACTTCGATGTCATCGTGTCCGAAGGTAAGTTGTGGTTGATGGGTGACCACCGATCAAATAGCGCGGACTCGCGCTACCACCTTGGCGACCCAGGCGGTGGCATGGTGCCGCAAAGCCGGGTGGTGGGACGGGTGATGAGTGTGCTGTGGCCCCTGAACAGGATCCAATCCATCCCGATCCCTGAGACATTCGCGCAGGTCACAGCACCGAGCACGGCTAACTGATGGCGGTCTCGGCGCGCGATGATGACAGCGTCCCGCAATTGCCTGAGCCGGTGGCGGGTGGTCGGCACCGTAAAGGGGAGCGTAAGGAAGCGAAAGGCGGCGCCCTCCACTTCTTCAGGGAAACCGCAATTATCGTGGTTTCAGCACTGGTCCTGTCAGCGCTAGTGCGAGCCTTTTTGATTCAAGCCTTCTATGTACCAAGTGCTTCCATGGAAGAAACTCTTTTGCCGAATGACCGCATCATTGCGGCCAAGATCACCACTCGAATTTCAGGTGTACAGCGCGGTGAAATCATGGTTTTCCGCGATCCCGGCGGCTGGCTGCCGACCCCCGAGCCAGCTCCTTCGGGTGCACGAAGTTACTTGCGAACCGCGTTGACCTTCATCGGCCTGATCCCAAGCGATAGCGGGCAAGACTTGGTCAAGCGGGCAATTGGAGTTGCTGGAGACCGAGTCGCGTGCTGCGATGAGCAAGGGCGCATTGTGCTAAATGGGGTGCCGTTGGATGAGTCCTATGTAACCGGACCAACCGACCAGGTGCGTTTTGACATCGTGGTGCCGGCCGACTCCATGTTCATGATGGGGGATAAGCGCGATAATTCGAGGGATTCGCGCTACCACCTAGACGTCAACAACGGCGGTGTTCCACAAGATGCGGCTGTTGGCCGCACGGTGCTGACCATTTGGCCACTCGATCGCTTCAGTGTCCAGCCCATTCCGGAGATTTTTGGCAACCCAGCGATTGCCCGGGGCGCACCTGACTAGCCTTTTGTGTTCCCCTCATTGGGGGCCACCGCTTTTGTGTTCTATTTTTCGTCACAAAGTGTGCAAGCGGCTCCGCGCAATGTCTTTTTGCGGGCAGTTAATCGGGGTGGCGGCTGGGGTCTTTGCGCTGTTGGTTTTTGGTCTATTTGATGCTGGCTCGGATCTGATAGGGGTTACTTGGCCACGGGCCGGTGCCTTGACTTTGGCACTTTGCTTGACCCTTGCGGTGATGGTGTGGCTGCACGTGCCCCATGCTCCAGCCGGGGCTACCACTTTGATCGTGGCCGCTGGCTTGATGACGGCGCCAAGTCAACTGTCGATTAGGCTGCTTGCGGTCTTAGTCATGATCGGGCAGGCGATATTGATAAATCGGGCCCTTGGCGTGCCTTTCCCGCTTTGGGGACCTCGCGGGGACGCCTCAGCCTGACACTTGGTCTAGGACAAAAAATTGGCCGTCACTTTGGTGGAGGAATCCGCCAAAAAACTGGGGGTAAGAGGTTGACGGTGGAGGAAAATGGAGTATAGTGGCGCCACTTGGGGTGACCAGTGTGACTAATGGGGCGGGAGGTGGAGCAGGTGTTTCTGGGAACGCATGCCCCCCTACTGGACGACAAAGGCCGCTTGGTCTTGCCGGCAAAGTTCCGTGAGGGCTTAGCCGCCGGGCTGGTGCTCACCAAGGGACAAGAGCGCTCGATCGTGGTGTGGCCCGCGGCGGAGTTCGCGTCATACGCCGAACGTCTGAATGAAGCCTCCCGTTCAGATGCCCAGGTGCGGGCCTACCTTCGGGTGCTGTTCTCGGGGGCTTTCGACGAAATCCCAGATCGTCAAGGTCGCATCACGGTGCCGCCTGCCCTTCGCGAATACGCGGGCTTACACCGGGAAGTGGTGGTTGTGGGTAACGGCAGCACGGTCGAAATGTGGGATGCCGCCGCCTGGAACTCCTATTTAGCCACCCAAGAGGATGCGTTCTCGGCAATCAGTGAAGAGGTGGTGCCCGGGATTTTGTGATGCCGCGCGGTGAGGTCTCCTCCCGCTCCCGCAGTTCCTGACGCACTTCCCCGGCGCCAGGGGCTCGCTGTAAATAGCGGGCGGGGACCTGACCACGCGGCCACTCGAAGCACCGCACGCAACTAAATCGGACTAGAGATAAGTGGAGGACATGATGACTGCGCTAGCACGGGAGTACACGGAACTGACGGCGACATTGCCGCAGCAGTTGCCAGGTGCACCCCTATTGCACGTGGTTCCCTCCACCCGTCCGGTACGTAATGCGCTGCGTCTTTTCGCCGTATTGGCCCTGGCCGCGGGTCTGACATCAGCAGCAATGGTTGGCTTCGCCACTTTGGTTAGCGGCTGGAGCCAAATCTGATGGCAACTGCAGTTCGTCACCAACCGGTGCTGCCGGATCGGGTAATCGCGCTCCTGGCCCCGGCGCTCACTGCCCCCGATGCGGTACTCGTAGATGCCACTTTGGGGCTTGGCGGGCACGCCGAACATGCACTTACACAATTCCCAAACCTGCACCTTGTCGGTCTAGATCGTGATAACCAGGCCATCGAATTATCTCGTGAGCGGCTTTCAAATTTCGGGGAGCGCATCACGCTCGTTCATGCGGTATACGACGAACTACCGGAGGTGCTGCGATCCCTCGGGTTGCCAAAAGTGCAGGGTATCTTGTTTGATCTAGGCGTTTCGTCGATGCAATTAGATGAAGCCGAACGCGGTTTCTCATATGCCAATAATGCTCCGCTTGATATGCGAATGGATGCATCCACGGGGGTAACCGCGGCAGACGTACTAAACACCTATGAGGAAAAGCAACTTGTGCGTGTGCTGCGAATGTACGGCGAAGAGAAGTTTGCCGGTCGAATTGCCTCGCGGATTGTTAAAGAACGTGCAGTTACACCATTCACTAATTCCACTCGCTTGGTTGACCTGATTCGCGATGCTATTCCGGCTCCGGCTCGTCGTACCGGAGGCAACCCGGCCAAGCGCACCTTCCAGGCCTTGCGGATTGAAGTAAATGGCGAGCTGGATGCACTCGGCGCTGCGCTGCCGGCTGCACTTGACGCCTTGTGCCTTGGTGGGCGCATTGTCGTCATGTCTTATCAGTCACTTGAAGACAAAATGGTGAAACGGGCTTTTGCTAAAGGTGCGCATCCAGATATTCCGCGAGGGCTTCCGGTGATTCCCGAGGAGCTATTACCGTGGCTGCGCCTGCTGACACGCGGTGCCGAGGTTGCCGATGAGGCGGCGCTCGCCGACAACCCGAGAGCAGCATCGGTGCGGGTTCGAGCAGCAGAGCGGGTGGCAGCATGAGCGCAACTGCCCGCAAGCCTGAGGTTAATCCTGAAGGTGTGGTTGATGTTGAACTCGCCCACGCTGATGTCACGGAATATGCCACCCGTGGTGCGCATGCCCGAAAGCATGCTCGGACAAATTTGAGATTGGTTTCGCCACTTCGCCCCGAGCGCGCCAGTCGTGGAGTCTTCATACTTTTCGTGACCGGACTACTGGGTGTTGGACTAGTTGCCATGCTGGTAATTAACACCGCCTTGGCTCAAGGAGCATTCCAGCTGAGTGAATTGCAGCAGGAACAGTCGGCACTTAGTGAGCAGGAAGCTGTGCTCACCCAAGTGGTTGAAGCTGCGTCCACCCCTGGCGCGCTGGAGGCGCAAGCGCGAGCCCTCGGAATGGTGCCGAGCCAAAACCCGGTCTTCCTGCGTCTTCCTGATGGCGCGATCCTTGGCAATCCCAAGCCTGCACCGGGCCGTCCGATTACCATCCCGCTCACCGCGGCTGCAGCTGCGAACACTCCAGCGGACGCCACTGCGCTTGAGGCGGTTAGCGGCGATGCGGTCGGTACGGACCTACCGGTCGCACCGGGGGAGAACTACGACCCGGCCGCGGCAGATGCGGCCAAATCGGCCAAGGGTGATGGCAAGGGCGCTGGTAAAGGAGTTGGCAAAGGCAAGAAGAACGAGAACTCGATGTGGTCCGAGGTCCCGATTGAGATCGGCGACACCAGCACCGATGCCGGACTTGTCGCTCAACCGGTGAACTGAGCAACGGCTGCTGCATGGCTACCACCTCAACTCGTCAGCGCCCTAACCCACAGGCGAGAGTTGATTCACCACGTGCTGGCCGTCCAGCGGCCAATTTGCGGCTCGGTAGTCCCTATAGGCGTGGTGGGATTCTGACATTGGTCATTGTCATTGTGCTCACCATTTTCGCAGCTCGACTTATCGATTTGCAGGCCGTGCGCGGTGAGTCCTTGGCATCTGCAGCCCTTGAGCAACGGCTACGGACGGTGCCCATTATGGCCGGGCGTGGAGCAATTGTTGATACCAATGGTGAGCCGCTAGCGGTAACAGTTGAAGCGCGAAATTTGACAGTAGATCAGACCTTGGTTACTGATCCCACAGCCGAAGCAATAGCTCTTTCGCCGCTCCTCGGGGTAGACATCGGTGAACTGATCACGCGCCTAACTGGTGATCGCCGGTTTGTTTATGTTGCCAAGGAGTTAACTCCAGATACTTGGCGCCGAATCGAAGCACTTCGCTTGCCCGGTGTGTTCAGTGAGGAGACTGCGCGACGGATTTACCCCGGCGAGGACCTTGGTTCGAATGTCATTGGGTTTGTGGGTGCTGACGGCGCTGGCGCGGGCGGTATTGAATACGCATACGACGCGCTACTCGCCGGTACCGCTGGGAGTGTGACATTCGAGCGCGGGCCCGGCGGGCGTGCCATTCCAACCGCACAGCGCAACCAAGTTGACGCCACCGCCGGTGCCAGCGTTCAGTTGACAATTAATCGTGATATTCAGCACGTCGCGCAAGCTGCAATTGCGGCGCAGGTTGCAGCGACCCGGGCATATAGTGGCACTGTCGTCGTGATGGATCCAAAGACAGGCCAAATTTTGGCGCTGGCTGAAGCGCCCACTTTTAATGCCAATAAGGCAGGATCCGCAGCGGCGGCAGACCGCGGGAACCGGGCACTTAGTGACGTCTATGAGCCCGGGTCCACCAGTAAAGTCATGACACTGGCCGCGGTTGTGGATCAAGGCATGGCGACCCCGTACTCGACCTTCACGGTGCCCAGCGGACTTAAGTGGGGTGACAAGGTTTTCCACGACAGTGCACCCCATGGAACTTTGCATCTAACTCTTGCTGGGGTAATGGCTAAGTCGAGCAATATGGGAACTATTTTGGCGGCTAAGCGAATTGGTGGGCGCACCCTCTATGAATATTTGAAAAAATTCGGTATCGGCGAGAAGACTGGACTTAATTTCCCGGGCGAAAGTACCGGGAAGGTTCCTAAATATAGGGATTGGACGGCGACTTCATTTCCGACGATCGCTTATGGTCAGGGGCTAAGCGTTAATGCGGTACAGGCGGCCAGTGTTTATGCAACCATTGCAAACGATGGGGTGCGAGTGCAGCCCAGTTTGGTGGCTGGGGTGATACGTGAGGATGGGTCCGTTGAGCTGCCACCTGTGTCTGTTTCGACTCAAGTAGTTAGTGCCGAAACTGCGAAGCAGGTTCGTGCCATGCTGGAGAGCGTGGTTGGTGAGGGCGGAACCGGGACTAATGCAAAAATCCCCGGATATCGAATCGGTGGTAAGACTGGCACCGCAATGTACGTTGACCCGTCATGTGGTTGCTACAACGGTGGAGTCGTAGCGTCATTTATCGGTCTGGCTCCTGCCGACAATGCGCAACTTGTTGTTGCGGTGAGTTTGGTGAACCCGCGCATTGGTCGATACGGTGGCGAGCTAGCAGCACCGGTATTTAAGAAAGTTATGACCTACGCCTTGCAGATCCAGCAAATACCTCCGACCGGCACTCGTCCGGCAAACCTAGCCTTGACTTTTGGCGGCGGGTAGGTTCGATGACGGCAGTGCCACGGCCGATGCCGCGCACTACGACCCTCGCGGAGCTTTGTCCGACGACGGGTGGATTTACGATAATTGGCGACGGCACGGTAGCCATCTTTGGGCTGGAAATGGATTCCCGTGCGGTACAGCGCGGTGATCTATTCGCGGCTTTACCCGGCCACCTCACCCACGGCTCGGCTTTTATAGATGCAGCTATCTTGGCTGGCGCTGCCGGCGTGTTGACCGATGCCGAAGGAGCGAGTGCCTTGGTGGAGGCGGGGCCGGTCGATTTCCCGATCGTGGTTGTGGAGAACCCGCGTCAACTTCTTGGGGTCTTGGCTGCGCAGGTCTATCAAACGTCGTCAGCTGCGGTGCTGAATGCACCCCTGCGCCTATTTGGTGTTACTGGTACCAATGGGAAGACTACGGTCACCTACCTGATTGAAGCTGGACTACGCGCTGCTGGTCGCGTGACTGGGCTAGTCGGCACAGTCGGGATACGCATTGGTGACGAATCAGTGAGTGCGATTCGCACTACTCCAGAAGCCCCGCATCTGCATTCCCTGCTTGCCGTTATGCGTGAGCGCGGGGTTCAGGACGTAGCCATTGAAGTGTCCAGCCATGCGCTGATGGAAGGGCGCGTTAATGGACTTAGATTCTCGGTGGCGGCCTTCACTAATCTTTCACAAGATCATCTGGATTATCACGGCACCATGGACGCGTACTTCATGGCAAAGGCAGATCTATTCACCGAATCGCGGGCAGATCTAGGCGTCATTGGAATTGACACTCCTTGGGGTTTGCAGTTGGCGGCCGAGGCAACTATCCCGGTGACGACTTGGTCGAGTCAGGGGGCACCGGCTGATTGGACATTGCTAACTGTCGCTGGGCGAACTGTGGTCAGTGGTCCTAGAGGTGAGCAACAGGAACTTCAAAGTCGACTACTCGGTGCATTCAACAGGGCGAATATTTTGTGCGCGTATGTGATGCTTAGAAATGCTGGCGTTGCGCCCGATCATGCGGCGTCTGGAATCGCATCGGTGTCCGTGCCCGGACGAATGGAGATCGTTGGCACTCGCGGCGGAATTACCGGCATGGTGGACTACGCGCATACCCCGGACGCAATCGCAAGTGCCATTGCGAGTGTAAGGGAGCATTGTGCTGGAGAACTGATCGTGGTTTTAGGCGCTGGCGGTGATCGGGACCGAAATAAGCGCGCTGAGATGGGTAAATCAGCCGCTCTGCTTGCTGATCACGTTATCGTGACTGATGACAATCCAAGATCAGAAGACCCAGCGCTAATTCGCGCTGCGATATTGAAGGGAGCCGGCGCCGTGACCGCGTCCAGCCGAGGTGAACTCGCCGCAGTCACGGAAGTTGCCGATCGCCGTACCGCGATTGTGCAGGCGGTAGCGGGCGCTCACGCAGGGGATTTTGTGCTCCTTCTCGGTAAGGGCCATGAGCAGGGCCAGGAGATGGCTGGTGTCATGCTTCCCTTTGATGACCGCGATGAGTTGGCCGCAGCACTTGAAAGTCAAGCTGGACCTGACTCATGATTCCCATGAGCGTTGCAGAGATAGCGAATATTGTTAATGGAAAGGCGCACCGGGTCGATTCATCGGTGCTTGTAAACGAGGTAGTTACGGATTCGCGGCAGGCAGTACCCGGGGCGATGTTCGTGGCCATCTGCGGCGAGAACGCTGACGGCCATGACTTTGCCGCCACAGCTGTTGAAAATGGGGCAGCGATTGTTCTAGCTGGTCGACCACTTGATGTGCCCTGCATCGTGGTAGCTGATCCGGTGCTGGCCTTGGGTGCGCTAGCCCACTGGGTGCGCAAAAACAGACTTTCCTGCAAGGTGATTGCGATCACCGGATCTAGCGGTAAGACCAGCACCAAAGACGTTCTCGCTCAAGTTCTGTCAACTGCAGGGAGCGCGGTCGCCGCTGTTGGTTCTTTTAATACAGAAATTGGTGTTCCGCTCACTATCTTGCAGGCCGAAGCTGCCACGGAGTTTTTGGTCCTTGAAATGGGAATGCGAGGGCTTGGTCATCTGACCTATCTCACCGAGATTGCCGAACCCGATATCGCGGCCATCGTGAATATCGGATCCGCCCATGTCGGGGTGGTCGGAACAATTGACATGGTGGCGAATGCAAAGGGCGAAATAATTGCAACCTTGCCGAGCAGTGGTTTTGCAATTCTTAATTGCGATGATCCTCAGGTAATGGCGCAAGTTGGGCGCACGGTGGCCCAAGTGGTTACTTGCGGTGAGGCTGCAGGTAGTGACATCCGAGCAACCGATGTACGTGTCGACGATCAAGCGCGGGCCGCATTTACACTTACAATCGGTGACGCTAGTGCGCCGGTCACTCTGCAATACCACGGTCGACATTTTGTTTCGAATGCCCTGATCGCGGCCGGTGTCGCGCACTCGGTCGGAATTTGCATTGAGAATATTGCCATGGCGTTGCGGGCAGCTACTCCGACAAGTAAATGGCGGATGGAGGTGCACCACCTACCCGGCGGCGTTACCTTGATAAATGATGCATACAACGCCAATCCTGAGTCGGTGCGAGCTGCAGTCGATACCCTTGCCGCCATGGCCGCCGGCCGGCGCACTTGGTTGGTTCTTGGTGAAATGCGCGAACTTGGTGGGTCGGCTGAAATCGAGCACACAAAAATTGGCGAATATGTCGCTGCGCATGGAATAGATGAACTTATGTGCGTAGGCGAGGGTGCGCACCCTGCGTATTTGGCGGCGAATGGGATTTCGACGATCAACTCCTCGTGGGTCCCCGATCCTGAAGGCGCGATTATTGCCCTAGAGAGTGGCCTGGCGCCAGGTGATGTCGCGTTGATTAAAGCCTCACGGGGCATTGGCCTCGAGGTTGTAGTTTCGGCCCTGCTGCAAGCAGGTGTTGCATGAGGCTGGTAGTCATCGCCGGGGCGATCGCGACGATAATCTCGCTGATCGGTACACCGATCTTAATTAAGTTGTTGAGCCGGCGTGGTTATGCACAGGCGATCCGAGTCTCGTCGGAGGCTGGCAACTATCCGGCACACGAAGGCAAGCGCGGCACCCCGTCAATGGGCGGGGTCGCAATCTTGGCGGGTGTACTTGCTGGCTACTTCATCACCCATTTGGTCACTTGGCGCCCACTGACCGCATCTGGATTACTTATTTTGTTCTTGATGGTCGGCCTCGGAATAGTCGGCCTAGCTGACGACTACCTGAAGATTTTCAAACAGCGCAGTACCGGCCTGCGAGTGCGCACCAAACTAATTGGTCAAGCGGTGGTCGCACTGGCATTTGCGTGGCTGTCACTGCAATTTCCAGTGGATGGCAGTACACCGGCATCTATGGCCGTGTCATTCGTGCGCGACACCTCGCTGGTACTTCCACTTGGGCTATTTCTGCTTTGGATCTGGTTCTTGGTTACGGCCACCACTAACGGAGTGAATCTCACCGATGGGCTAGACGGCTTAGCCGTCGGCGCGTCAACGATGACCTTTCTCGCATATGTCTTCATAAGTATTTGGCAGTACGGCCAAAATTGTGCATTTGCTGCTACCTCAACTTGCTACTCAACTTTGAACCCGCTGGATCTGTCAATTGTGGCCGCATCCGCGGCCGGGGCCTGTTTTGGGTTCCTATGGTGGAACACCGCACCTGCGCGCATCTTTATGGGCGACACCGGCTCCTTGGCACTGGGTGGCGGTATTGCGGGATTGGCCGTGCTGTCGCGGACCGAACTACTCTTGCCCTTACTGGCCGGTCTTTTTTTAATCACCGCTTTGTCGGTGATTGGGCAAGTGGGGTCCTTCAAGTTAACAGGGCGGCGCATCCTGCGCATGGCGCCGTTGCATCATCATTTTGAAATGCTGGGCTGGCTCGAGATTCAGATCGTGGTCCGTTTCTGGATTATTCAAGGGCTGTGTATCGGTGCTGGGCTCACCCTTTTCTATGCCGAATGGGTGCGCGCATGATCTCGGCATTGTGTCGTGATTCTGACTGGTCGCAACTTCACGTGGTGGTTGCAGGCATCGGTATTGCCGGATACGCATGTGCCGATGCCCTCATGCAATTAGGTGCGAGGGTTACGGTTGTCGATGGCGGTGCGGGGCCAAAGCAGCAAGAGCGCGCTGAGATTTTGCGCACCCTTGAGGTGGAAGTGCTACTTGGCTACTCCGGCGACGCCCCGGACTGCGACTTGTTAATAGTTTCACCCGGGCTGCGCCCGTCACACCAACTGATCACCACCGCCATCGCGGGCGGTATCCCGGTCTGGGGTGAACTGGAGTTAGCCTGGCGGCTACGACCGATGGACGCCCCGGCACCGTGGCTGATGATCACTGGCACCAACGGCAAAACGACCACCACCATGATGTTGGAATCGATGCTGCGAGCAGGTGGTTTTAATGCGGTGGCGGCTGGCAACATTGGCACCAGCCTCGTTGATGTGGTTATGCATGACTCATATGAGGTGATCGCGATAGAGGTTGGCGCACCGCAGTTACCTTTTGTCCACTCCATAAGTCCGCATTCGGCAGTCTGCGTGAACATTGCAGATGATCACCTCGATCATTTTGGGTCGAAGGCGGCGTACGTGGCGGCGAAAGCCAAGATCTTTGAGAACACCCAAGTTGCCGCCGTCTATAACGCCGATGATGAGGTAACAAGGGTCTTGGTGGAGGAGGCGGATGTAGTCGAAGGGTGTCGAGCTATCGGCTTTACCCTCGGGGTGCCGGGCCTTTCAATGCTCGGCGTGGTGGACGGGGCTTTGGTCGACCGGGCATTTATCCCGAATCGTCAAGATGTGGCTCAGGAGGTGGCGCTCGTAAGTGATGTGCAACCAAATGCTCCACATAATGTGGCCAATGCGCTAGCGGCAGCGGCACTCGCTCGGGCCTTCGGGGTGCCGGCAACTGCGATCTCGCTGGGGCTTAGGGCTTTTGTACCCGCAGCCCACCGCATTGCCCACGTGGCGACGGTGGCCGGGGTGCATTTCGTGGACGACTCCAAAGCCACCAATACTCACGCGGCTTTGACCTCGCTCCTGGCTTATCCGCGGGTAGTTTGGCTCGCGGGTGGGATGGCCAAGGGGCAGGATTTTTCCGACTTAGTCCAACAGGCCCGCACACATTTACGTGCCGTCATTGTCATTGGGGTGGATCAGGCGGTGATTGCCGAATCGGTGTCACGACACGCCCCAGATGTCCCCGTCTTGAGTATGGATCGGACCGACACTGGTGTCATGCGAGAGGTCGTCGAGGCGGCCATGGGTTTCGCGAAACCGGGTGACACCGTGCTGCTGGCCCCGGGTTGCGCTTCTTGGGACATGTTCAACGATTACGGCCATCGGGGCACGGCTTTTGCCGATGCGGTGCACGACTTGGCGTTAACTACTTCAGGTGGTGCGGGGTGACCGCCGTCGACACTGACGCGGTGCCGACCGCGTCGGCGCGGCGGGTATCCGTGCGAGTCAAATTACTTCTTGATCACCCCCTAAGCACCTATTACCTGCTTATCGGCGCATCGTTGTTGCTGCTTATTCTTGGCTTGGTCATGGTCTTGTCCGCCTCGAGTATTGAAAGCTATCGAGTGTTTGGATCTGCGTACACCTTGGCACAAAGACAGGCGATGTTCGCGGTCATCGGCGTGATCGTGATGATCTTCGCGGCCCGCACCTCGATCCAGTTCTGGCGCGCTATTTCCTGGTACCAACTCGGTGTGTGCTTGCTGCTACTGATAGCGGTTTTACTAATTGGAGTTGAGGTTGCCGGTCAGCGCAACTGGATTGATCTATTCGGCCCATTTCGGCTGCAGCCAAGTGAATTCGCCAAGTTTGCACTTATCGTTTGGGGTGCTGACCTGCTTACTCGCAAGAGCCACTTGCTGAATAACTGGAAGCACTTGCTTATTCCGTTGTTACCGGTAAGCGGACTAATGATGGTCCTGGTTCTATTGGAAGGTGACTTCGGCAACGCATTCATGCTGGCGGCAATCACCTGCGGCATGCTCTTTGCAGTCGGTGCTCCGATGCGACTGTTCGCACTTTTTGCCGGACTTGGCGCCCTAAGCATCTGGCTGCTAGCAATTGCTGCGCCTTACCGGATGGATAGATTCTCCGCTTGGCTAAATCCAGGCAATGACCGCTTGGGTGTGGACTGGCAGGTAACCCAGGGCCAGTACGCACTAGGTACCGGTGGTTTTTGGGGAGTGGGTCTGGGTGCGAGCCGTGAAAAGTGGGGGTCCTTACCTGAAGCCCACACCGATTTTATTTTTCCGGTCATAGGTGAAGAACTCGGATTGGTTGGCACCTTGGCGGTGCTTGGGTTATTTGCTATTTCGGCGTTCGCGATCTTCCGGCTTAGCAGGACGACCAGTGATGGGTTTGTGCGCGTTTCCGCAGCCGGTGTTGGATCATGGATTTTGTTCCAGGCAATTTTGAATATAGGTGCGGTTCTTGGCCTGCTACCCATCACCGGAGTTCCGCTACCGCTTGTTTCGTACGGCGGATCTTCGCTACTTCCAATTCTTGCTGCCATCGGCATGCTCCTAGCATTAGCTCGCCAAGAACCATCAGCCAGAACCGCACTGCGTCGCAAGTCGACGGCAATGTCACTGCGACGAAGGTAACTAATGTCTGCGCGCCCACTTAGTGTCGTGCTAGCCGCCGGTGGTACAGCCGGGCACATCGAACCGGCCCTTAATCTTGCGGACGAAATAATCGCCCTTAACCCGGATACTCGCATTACGGTTATCGGTGGTGACCGCGGCCTTGAAGCTACTTTGGTGCCCGCTCGCGGCTACCCATTGTTGAGCGTGCCATCAGTTCCGATGCCACGGCGTCCCACCTTGGATCTTTTGCTGCTATGGCCACGGCAGCGGGTCGCCAAGAAATTGGCCAAAGCCCATTTGCGGGAATTGCAAGCCGATGTGGTAGTCGGATTTGGTGGTTATGCAGCACTACCGACTTATCTGGCGGCCCGTGAATTGCGTATCCCGGTGGTGGTACACGAAGCTAATGCACGAGCTGGTTTGGCCAATAGGGTTGCCGCGCGATTCACCTCGCTCATTTACGTCTCGGTGCCTGGTGCGATGCCAGGTGGCCAAGCAATGGGCTTGCCCTTGCGGCCGGCAATCGCTCGCCTGGAGCGAAGTAGCGCACGGTCGGCGGCATTGGCGAGTTTCGGACTAGCTGGTGACCAGCCGGTCCTTCTAGTTTTTGGTGGTTCCCAAGGTGCTCAACACCTAAATAGTGCCTTAGCTGGGGCATTACCTGATCTGCTAGGTGCTGGGATCTCAGTGCTGCACTCCTATGGGTCGAAGAATGCGGCGCCTATGAGTCGGCCGGGGTATGTGCCAATTGCCTATATCGATCAGATGGACTTGGCTTATGCGGCCGCTGACTTAGCCGTTACTCGTGCGGGTGCGATGACCTGCGCCGAGATGTCAGCTGTTGGCCTACCGGCAATTTATGTGCCGCTGCCAATAGGTAATGGTGAACAAAGACTCAATGCCGTGCCGATTGTCGAGGCGGGGGGCGGGCTTTATGTCGCTGACTCAGATTGCACCGCGGAGTGGCTGAACACAACGGTGCCACCGCTCATGCACGATGTCGAGAAGTTAGCGGCGATGGGTGCTGCCGCAGCGGGTTTGGGTGACCGCGATGCCGGTCGACAATTCGCTGAAGTAATAGCGAGAGTAGCTATGACACGTAAGAGAGGTACCGCGTGATGGCAGCACAAATTTCAACCGATCTTGGGCGGGTACATATCGTTGGCATTGGCGGGGCAGGCATGTCGGGTATTGCGCGCATCATGGTGGCGCAAGGGATCCAGGTCTCTGGTAGTGACGCCAAGGACTCGCGGCGGCTGCAGGCTCTGCATGCGATTGGCGTTAAGACTCATGTTGGTCATGATGCTGCACTTATCGGTGGGATAGACACGCTTGTGTATTCAACTGCTATCCCCGCGGACAACCCCGAGCGCATGGCCGCTGCGGCCAGTGGGATCCGCGTGCTCACTCGAGCAGATGCGCTTGCCTTTGTCATGCGGGGGAGCCGAACAGTTGCGGTATCTGGTGCCCATGGCAAGACCACCACCACCTCTATGCTCACGGTCGCTTTGCAGCACTGCGGTGCTGATCCGTCATTTGCGATCGGAAGTGAACTGAACGAATCGGGATCCAATGCCCATCTTGGCAGTGGTGATATTTTTGTGGTTGAGGCCGATGAGAGTGACGGAACCTTCCTAAAACTTGGCCCAACGGCGGCTATTGTCACCAATGTCGAAGCTGACCATCTGAACTATTGGGGGAACTTCGAAGCGATCGAGCAAGCCTTCGTTGATTTCGCGCTGCAGGTAAGAACCCGTTCTGGGTTTATCGTCGTGTGTATAGACGATGCAGGAGGTGCCCGGCTAGTGGCACAGGCTCGGGCTATGGGTGTTGACGTGCGCACTTATGGGGAGTCGACTGACGCCGATTATCGATTGACTGGGGCGGCGCTGGTCGACAGGGGCTGGCACTTCAATGTTGAGTGTTGCGGCAAAGTCATCGGACAGATCCAATTGCAAGTCCCGGGTCGACACAATGCGCTAAACGCCACGGCTGCCTTTGTCACGGCGGTTGGTCTTGGCTTTGACCCGCATTCGGTTCAAGTGGGCCTGGGCGGGTTCAGCGGCACCCGCCGCCGTTTTGATTTCAAAGGTGAAGTCGGCGGTGTCCGGGTTTTTGATGATTACGCCCATCACCCAACAGAAATCGCTGCAACCTTGACCGCCGCCCGCGATGTCGCTGGCGCTGGCAGGCTTATCGTGGCATTTCAGGCGCACCACTACTACCGCACGGCAATGTACTTAGCGGAGTTTGGTGCAGCACTGGGTTTAGCCGATGACGTAGTTGTGCTCGAAGTTTTCGCTCCGGGTGAAACTCCAATTCCAGGAGTCAGCGGCTTAGCCATGGCAGCACAAGTGCCGCTGGGTTCAGCCCATGTGGTCTTTGAGCCTTCTTGGTCTGCGGTGGCCGGTCAACTAGCTGATCGGGCGCGGCCCGGCGATGTCGTCATGACTTTGGGCGCCGGTGATATCGGGCTGATCGCGCTGGAGATCTTAGATATTTTGCGGGAGCGAGGATGAGTGCTCCGGTAATTCCATTAGCCCCCGAAGCCTCCGCGAGTAAACCCCGTCGCCGCTGGCGCGGGCTTATCTGGATCTTGTTGGCGTTAGTTGCGACCGCAGGTATTTGGCTGGTTTGGTTTTCTTCGGTTTTTGCGATTCGCGATGTTCGAGTCATCGGAGTCACCGGTAGTCCAGCCGCATCGGTGCTGGCAAGTGCGGCTGTGCCCCTCGGGTTACCACTGGCCCAACTTGATGCCGACGCCGCGACCGCACGCATCATGATGCTGCCTTGGGTGGGTGCTGTGGAAGTACGTAAAGGCTGGCCTAATTCGGTTATTTTGGCGGTTGAGCCTAGGGTTGCGGTTGCAACTCAAGTTGGCACCGGTCGCGGGGTAGATGCTGGTGGAGTCGCCTTTGATTCACCAGTTCCGCTGGCCAAGAACTTGCCGACTATCGAGGCCGATGGGGTCGGCTTAGTCGCGGCAGTAACCGTGTGGCAGTCCCTGCCGTCCACTCTCCTGAGCAAAGTCATCGGTGTTACGGCAAGCACTCGTGACGATGTTGTACTTGAACTAAAGTCTGGTGCAAAGGTGCGCTGGGGGAGCGCGGGGCAGGGCGATTTGAAGGCGCAGGTACTCGCAGCGCTGCTGCAACGCCGGGCTGAGGTTTATGACGTTTCGGCCCCCGAACTGCCGACGACACAGCAGGAGAAAGCTGGCAACCCCCGTTGAGTGACGTGCTGCGTCAATGAAATCGCCTGGGGTTTCCCCCGGCAAATTCAATTTCGTCATGTTGGGGTCTGTGGTACTGCTGTGCGGGTAATGAGGAGTAACACGCCTTTTACCCACCGCGAGGAGCGGTGTTAAACCCTGTTGCCAGCCCCTGACTGGCCGCGGCCAGAGGCTGGGGAGTGCGGGGCCAAGTCGTTAAGTGGGCCTGGGGGAGCAGCCATATTCCGATGTTTTTAGAGGGATTTAGGCACGAAGGAAAAGAAATCACCCCCCCCACCTTGCGCAACACCGGTCCCACCCCTTACCCTCCCGCCGGTTGCAAGTAGACCGAATACTCACCCTGAACTTGAGGTTGAGACTCTGGTTAGGGAAGGCAGCGTTCGAGGCCACCGCCTCGAACATGACTGAAGGGAAGAGATGCCGTGGCGGCTCCACAGAACTATATAGCAGTGATCAAGGTCGTTGGTATTGGCGGCGGCGGGGTGAACGCGGTAAACCGGATGATTGAGGTTGGGCTAAAGGGCGTTGAGTTCATTGCCATCAATACCGATGCGCAGGCTCTGTTGATGAGCGATGCTGATGTGAAACTCGACATAGGCCGTGAACTAACCCGTGGCCTTGGTGCTGGTGCGAATCCAGAAGTCGGCAAGAAGGCCGCCGAGGATCACATGCAAGAGATTGAGGAAGTCCTAAAGGGCTCCGACATGGTGTTCGTGACCGCGGGTGAAGGTGGCGGTACCGGTACCGGCGGTGCTCCCGTGGTGGCCCGGGTGGCTAGGTCCCTTGGCGCACTAACGATCGGTGTGGTCACTCGACCATTTGGTTTCGAAGGCCGGCGCCGACAGGCCCAGGCTGAGACCGGTATCGAGAGCCTGCGTGCCGAGGTCGACACCTTGATCGTAATTCCTAATGACCGCTTGCTGTCGCTGTCCGACCGAAATATCAGCGTGATAGATGCCTTCCGGCAAGCTGACCATGTCCTGCTGCAAGGTGTTTCAGGCATTACCGATCTGATCACCACTCCTGGCTTGATCAACCTAGACTTTGCTGATGTGAAAAGCGTCATGCATGGCGCCGGTTCGGCACTCATGGGAATTGGCTCTGCGCGCGGCGAAGATCGTGCGGTTGAGGCTGCCGAGAAAGCCATCTCCAGTCCTTTGCTGGAAGCTGGCATTGATGGGGCACACGGGGTGCTTCTCTCTATTTCCGGTGGCAGTGATCTGGGCCTATTTGAGATCAATGAGGCCGCTCGCTTGGTCAGTGACGCAGCGCATCCAGATGCCAACATCATTTTCGGTGCAGTCATTGACGACACCTTGGGCGATGAGGTGCGCGTCACCGTTATCGCTGCTGGGTTTGATGGCGGGGAACCCCCGGCCCGCAAGAGCGTTACGGCTGCGGCCCGACGCCCCGAGGACACCGGCTCTATACCGGCGCTCACTGGTGAAGTACCGGTTGTTACTTCACCTCCGGCGCGGCCAGTGCAACAGCCACGAACGGTCATTTTCGACGATGCCGATGACGGCCTTGACGTACCTGACTTCCTCAAGTAAAAAATACTCTATGAAAATTGTCACAGGCCATTTAGGCTCGGTGGCACCCGGTGGCCGCTCAGTAACCTGGGCGGCCACCGGTCGTTTCGGTGGGCACAGTCTGCCCCCATTTGATGAACTCAATCTGGCGACTTACGTCGGTGATGCCCCTGGAGACGTCAAACGTAATTTACAAGTTGCGGCTGCGAGCATTGGCCTAGCGTCAACTGATCTAGTGCTGATGCAGGGTGTCCACGGGGCACAGGTGGCCGTTGTGGATCAAGGCGGGCCGGTATCAGGAGTTGAACCTAGATGTGACGCACTGGTTACCAGGACGCCGGGTGTGGGCTTAGTAGCGCTCGCTGCCGATTGCGTGCCGATGGTGCTCGCCGATGCCGCCAATGCGGTTATTGGCGCGGTGCACTGCGGCTGGCGTGGCCTAATCGCGGGAGTGGTGCCAGCGGCACTAGATCAGATGAACTTGTTAGGGGCTGATCAGGTGCATGCGGTAATCGGTCCTTCGATCTGCGCCAAGTGCTATCGGGTGCCATCGGAGCGGGTACTCGAACTGCGGGGGGCTTTACCGAATGCAATTTCAGCTGTCGCCTGCCCAGAGTCAGAAGTGGCCCGCATAGATGTTGGCGCCGGAGTGCGCGCCCAGCTTGCAGCGGCCGGCGTCAGCGCCAGCAAGGTCACCACCTTGGCAGGCTGCACAGCCCAATCCAGGGGCCTGTTTTCCTATCGCCGCGACGGTCTTACCGGCCGTCAGGGCATGCTGGTTCGGCTATGAGTCAAGATCGCAAGACGCAGTTAGCTGGAAATCTCGCGGCCGTCCATGCACGTATCGACCGCGCCTGTGCTGACGCCGGCCGCGACCGGGCCGGGGTGCGATTGGTGGTGGTGACCAAAACTTTCCCGGCAAGTGATGTGAAACTCCTCGCCGCATTGGGGGTGCGCGATGTTGGTGAGAATCGAGATCAGGAAGCTAAAGCCAAGAAGGCCGCCTGCGAGCAACTGCCACTGCGCTGGCATCTAATTGGCCAACTGCAGCGCAATAAAGTCAATTCAGTTCTTCAATGGGCCGATGTTGTCCAAACCGTTGATCGCCCCGAGCTAGCGGCGGCCCTAGATGGCGCAGCGGGGCGGCTGGGTCGGCGCTTGAGCGTTATGTTGCAAGTGGCCCTAGATAGCCCGATACAAAGTGCCCGCGGGGGCTGCGCCCCGGCCGCTGCGTCGGCCCTGGCTGAGTACGTGCTGTCACTTAGTCACCTTGACTTGTGCGGAGTCATGGGGGTGGCACCCATTATTGGAGACCCGGCGGCCGCATTTAGCCGGCTGGTCCAAGCGGCGGACGCAGTCCGCGGGCTCGTGCCGGGCGCCGATCAGATTTCAGCCGGAATGAGCGGTGATCTAGAAGCCGCTATCGCGCATGGCGCGACACAAGTTCGACTTGGGGGCGCAGTGCTGGGGAACCGGCCTGCACTGCCGTAAGGTCAAAGGGTTACTTAGAGCAAAAAGTGAGGTGGAGGACGACGTGGCTGGCGCGATGCGCAAGATGGCCGTCTACCTCGGCTTAGTCGAGGAGTACGACGACTACGACGACGTACGCGGTGATGTGCGTACCCGCGATACCCGATCGAGCGACCGTCGTGGGTATGACGATCGCCCCGAGGATCGCACTTCCACTCGCAATGTTCGGTCGGTACCGGAGTCGCGCGCCGTGCGCACTTTCCGCAGCGACGATCAGCCTGTAGAGCGCCGCCCCGTGGCACCAGCAGCCGCCGACATCAGCCGCATCGAAACAATTCACCCGCGCAGTTACAACGACGCCCGCCGAATTGGTGAGGAGTATCGCGAGGGTGTTCCTGTCATCATGAATCTCTCTGAGCTAGATGACAGCGACGCTAAGCGCATCATTGATTTTGCTGCCGGTCTAGTATTTGGTCAGCGCGGTGCCATCGAGCGCGTGACTAACAAGGTGTTCTTGCTCTCACCGGTAAATGTTGATGTTGGGGAAGCTGTGCGTGAGCAACTAGCCCAGGATGGGTTCTTCAACCAGAGTTAGTTTTAGGGCAAGACCGCAACTATTCAGGGAGTCACTACATGAGCGGCATCGGGCAGCTGCTCGCGACGGTTCTTTGGATTTACTGGCTGCTTTTTATTATCAGAATCGTGTTTGACTTGGTGCAGTCATTTGCCCGCTCATGGCGCCCGCGCGGCCTGATATTGTTGCTCGCCGAGGCCATCTATACCGTCACCGATCCGCCACTTCGCTTGCTTCGGCGGGTAATACCGCCGCTTCGGCTAGGGGCCGTTAGGCTCGATTTGGCTTTCTTGATCGTTCTAATTTTGTTACAAGTGTTGATTAATTTTGCACTGATGATCTAAGAGTGATTCTCTAATGCTCCGATGAGGAGGTGCTGGTGCCCCTAACCCCCGCCGAGGTGCGCGCAACCCAATTCGCGACCACCAGAGTGCGTGCTGGTTACGACGTTGATGAAGTCGATGCATTTCTTGACGTAGTCGAATCTGACATCGGTTCACTTAGTAGTGATTTGCAGCAGGCGCGCGATGAGGCTGCGGTCATACGCACGCAATACAACCAGTTGCAATTGCGGTTACGCGCTGCTGAACTTGAATTGGTGGTGGCCAAGGAGCAGGTGGTGATCGCGAATCCGCCTGAAATCCGGCATGACACAGTTGAGATTGTTCGACCCGACCGGAGCCAATTTTCCGGTGATGCTGCCCAAGTTATGAAGATTGCGCAGACGACGGCGGATGAAATTATTGGGTCGGCACGTAAGCAGGCGCGGGGTATCCGCACCGATCTACGTACCCAACTAGAGGCGCAACTCGCAGAGCTAAATAAGTCAGACGCCGCCGATACGTAGTTCTATTTCGGTTTCGGGCACCTCAACTGCGGTTTTCGCAGTTTCGGGCCAGTTGCCATCAACTTGGCTCATGCTGGGTGCGAGTACCTCAGCGCTGATCATGTTGCCGTGCTCACCCATGGTTTCCAGTACATCTCTATCGGCACTTGACCAGTAGACGTTGATGCGGTCGGTGACGTCTAGGCCAGAAGTCTTTCGCGCCTCTTGGATTGCGCGCACGATCTCACGCGCTAAGCCGGCTCGGCGCAGTTCGTCGGTGATAGTGAGATCTAGGGCGATGCTTTCACCAGTATCTGCGGCTACCGCCCAACCTGCACGTGGTGTCTCGGTAATTACGACATCTTCTTCGGTGATGCTTAATTCACCGACGCCGGCAACATTTAGGCCAGCGGTCCCAGTAGCCCGCATAGCTGCGAGTAATGCGGCCGGATCTTCGGCACCGATAGCAGCAGCCACAGCCGGGGTCTGTTTGCCGAACCGTTGCCCGAGGGAACGAAAGTTTGCTTTGACGCTCGTGTCAACGTAGCCAGCGCCGCCGTCATCAAGGGATTCGACGGTGCTGATATTGAGTTCCTCGCAGACCTGATCCCGCAATTGCGGTGAGAGTTCTGACCACCCGGTCGCTGACACTAGTGCCCGTCCGAGAGGTTGACGGGTGCGCACTCCACTCGACGCGCGGGCGGCGCGACCGAGTTCGACAATTCGTCGAACGAGTGCCATGTCGGTGCCCAAGCGCTCATCGATTTCTGAGTAAGTCACCTCGGGCCAACTTGCCAGGTGCACGGATTGAGGTGCACCAGGGTCGGTAGTGCGGAAGAGGTCCTGCCAGACCCGTTCGGTGATGAATGGGGTGAAAGGAGCCAGGCATAAAGTGGCGGTGCGTAGCGCCTCATGCAAGGTGGCCAGTGCGGCC
>SHUQ01000032.1 GCA_009694585.1 Candidatus Nanopelagicales bacterium
CGGAACCGTGGCGATAACACCCTTCATCGTGTTCTTCGGGAACTCCTTGTAGGCCTCTGTGGAGATGTTTCCATCAACGAGGTAGACCTGCTGATCCTTCGGGCCAACACCCTGCTTGATCATTTCCTGGAGCAACTTGACCGACTCTTCGAAACCGATCACGACGATTGCCTCAGGTGCACCCGCCTTGATCTCCGCAACCTCTGCATCAAAAGTGGCTGCCTCCGGGTCGTAGAGCAGTTCGCTGGTGACAGTGCCACCGGCCTCGGTGAAGTTCTTGGAGAAAGCCTTCTCCAAGCCCTCGCCGTATGCATCTTGGCGAGCGATTACCGCGGCCTTGGTGATGCCTGAGTCAATGGCGGTTGACGCGAGGATCGCGCCCTGCAGTGCATCGGAGGGGGCAACGCGCCAGTACAGCCCATTGTCCTCGTAAGTGGTCAGTGCTGGTGAGGTGTTTGCCGGCGAGATCATCAAGGCACCTTGTGAGGTGATCTTGTCGATAACGGTCAACGAAACACCAGATGAAGCTGCACCGATGATGACCGTGGCACCCTGTGAGAGGGCTGCGTCGGTCGTCTGGGTTGCAATATCGGTCGAGGTATCGCCCGAGTCGCCATCGATGTTGACCATCGGTGCGCCAAGAACGCCGCCGGCAGCATTGATCTCATCTAATGCCATCTTCACGCCCGCGAATTCAGGTGGGCCGAGGAAGGCAAGGCTGCCCGTTGCTGGCAACAAAGTTGCAGTTATAAGGGTTGGGCTCTTGCAATCCGAAGCGGCCGGCTCCGAGGCAGCTGCTTCCGTTGCTGCTGGCGCTGCACTTGCAGCTGCTTCCGTTGCTGCTGGCGCTGCACTGGATTCGGTGCTCGTCGATGATCCACCACAAGCGGCAAGACCAAGCGAAACAATACCCAGCACGGCGGCCGACTTAATGACCATTGTGTGCTTCATGCATCTCCTTGATTCAATAGAAAGTGACGGCAGGTGCCTTCACATTGTCATCACCCTACTTCGTGCACCATTAGTTGGGAAATTAGGACTCCGGATAGTGCCCGGTTCGTAATCGGACCGTTACCTAGGCCCACTCTTCAGCTGATATTCGGACTGGCTAGCACCCGGGCCGCCACCTCCGCCAAGGTTAACCGATCGTCCATCGCTTGCTGTCGCAGCAAGGTAAAAGCCGCTGCCTCGGTCAGGCCTAGGTCACTTTGGAGCCGGGCCTTAGCCCGATCGACCACCTCGCGAGCGGCGACCCGGTCCTGCAAATTGGCGATCTGCGCCGCCAGCTCCTGCAATTGCGCCCACCGCGCCACCGCCAGTTCGATTGCCGGGGTGAGGTCACTGGCGCCAAATGGCTTCACCAGATAGCCAAGGGCCCCCGCGGAGGCCGCTTTGGCCACCACCTCTGCTTGACTGAACGCCGTAACCATGACGACCGGCGCCAAGTTGGCCGCCACTATCTCCGCCGCCGCACTTAGTCCGTCGCGCACCGGCATGGCTACATCCAAAAATACGACATCGGGCCGTAGGTCGCGGGCCAAGGCCACTGCCTGCTCCCCGTTTCCGGCTTGGCCAATCACCTGATAACCGAGCTCACCTAGCATTTCAACTAGGTCCATGCGAATAAGTGCTTCGTCCTCGGCCACCACCACGGTGCGCGGGTGTGCAGGCGGGGCTTCGCTGGTCATAGCCAAAGCCTAGTTACGCGGCTTAGTACCCCGGCGTGCCACCGACTACTCTTGGCAACACGCCCCGGTACCCCAACCGGCAGAGGGAGCCGACTCAAACTCGGTCCAGTGTGAGTTCAAATCTCACCCGGGGCACATCTGCATTTAATTTGCTGCCCCAGTTAGTAGCTAGAGTCCAGCCAACACACAGGCGGCGGTACTTGATAGCACGCTGAAGCCGTCCTCTTCTGGCAAAAAGGCCGCAACCACGCCATCCTCAAGCACCAGCGCATAACGCTTTGACCTGATGCCGAGACCAAATCCCGATGCATCAACATCCATTTCGAGCGCTTTGGCAAAAGCCGCATCTGAATCGGCAAGCATCAAGATCTCGCCGGCACCTTGGGCCTTGCCCCACGCATCCATCACAAACACATCATTGACCGACACACACGCGATGGTGTCAACCCCGGCGGCCGAAATACTTGACGCCAACTCCACATAGCCAGGAAAGTGCAGGTTCGAGCACCCCGGTGTGAATGCCCCTGGCACCGCGAACAAAACAACGCGACCAGAACCAAGCACCTTGATGCTCGACACGGTCGCCGGGGAGCCATCGACCATCATTCGAAGTTCAACATCTGGCAACGAATCTCCAACGGAAACACTCACGTCGTGTCCTTTCTAGAGGGACCAGCACAGTATCAACTCAGTCTAATTCGCGGACATGCGCGGTTACCCCAGGCGCGTACATATTCCAGCGCCCCACCCAATTGCGATCGGCGGCCCGCGCGCGAACCGTCACCGCACCGGTGTCGTAATCCCATCGAACACTGCCGCTTACCGGCAGGTTCTGATACAGCCGGTATTCGTATAATTCAATAACAATCGGCCCCCAACCCCGAGACGACCATGATCCGCCGCGTAATCCGAGTCCTTTATCGGTCACTGCTTGCAAATATCGGTCGATGGCGTCCATGGCTGTCTGCGTCACGCCATTGCCTGGGTTTTCAATCCGTACCGGATACCCAATCACTGCTTCTATTGGCGGGATTTTTGCAGCGCATTTGCCGCCAACGCCCGCAAGCACAGCCCCTTGGTCAGCAAAGAAGTCACGGACTAATAGCGATGCACACTTGTTGACGTCATCCATGGCCGTTACATGAGTGGAGTTTGCTACGACGACTTGCCTTGACCGTGCAAACTGTGCAGCCACCATGGCGCCTTCGGCCGGCGTCGTTATGGTGTCTAACTCACCAGATAAGACCAATGTTGGAATATCTGGATAAATGCCACCGGGTGGACCTGGTATTTGCCATGGGTCGCGAGTGGCAATCGGCCAGGGGACGCAAAGGGCCTGGGTACCGAAATCCGATTTCAGGTACTCCCGAATCTGAAATGGTCCGTACAGGTCGGGATCGCTGCGAATTTGTGTGGCCACCGCTGCGTCGTATTGGGATTTTCGAATCGCCTTTGGTTGTGCCATATCGAAAAGTTGCGGGTAGTCGTGGCAGGAGACAGCGAAATTCAGACCCGTGCTGTAAACCGAAACTGGTTCACCAAAAATCTTGGCCTGGGATTCGGCTACCAGCCGACCGAGTGGAAGCAGGTCACCAGCCATGGCAGCGCGCAGCGACGCATTGAATTCCCGATAAGTGGTGGGGCCGTAAGTTCCACCAAAGGCTACGTCATTGAGATTCTGCGGGTTCAATTTTACGTTGTGCATCTTGTCGTCAGCACCGGGCGCCCGCACCGAAACTTCCTCTTTTCGGACTTTCGTAAGCAGGCGTGACAGCAACTGCATCGTGCCGGTATTACCTGCACCGCAGCCCTTGGTGCGCTCGCAGACCACGGTGTAGGCCTTACGCATTGCCGCACCTTGAGTTGGATACCACGCTGTTTCACCAGTAATCGGATAGGCCCCGTCTAGCACTAGGCTCCGCACCAAATCCGGGTGGTGGCTAGCGAAAACTTGAGCGACGAACGTGCCGTACGAATCACCGTATACATCAACCTTGCCTAAATCCAAAGCCGATATCAGTGCACTTAAGTCTTCGGCCACCAATTTAGTTCCGAAGAGGTCAAAACGATCACCGAGTGACTTGGCACATGCGGCAACTGAGCCGTCAGGATCACAGTCAACCGGGCTGGACCCACCCGTGCCACGTTGGTCTACCACTAAAAGTGCGCGATCTGCCAGCAATGGTCCCAGCATTTCTGCATAGGACTGACCAGAGCCGATGGATCCGTAACCTGGGCCACCCTCGAGCCCCACCACTGCTGGCTGCAAAAACTGGCCCCTTACCGGCAGCACTACGGCAAATGTCAAATCGAAATGACCCAGTGCTGCATCACGCGGATCCCACGGCCGAGGCATAGTGCCGCACCAAGCCTTTGATCCCGAAATAACGACTTCGTCGCAGGCGGTGAGAGTTATTGACCCAAGCTGCTTTGTGGGCACGGTGGGACGAGCCTGCACTTGTTCGGTTATTGCACTAGTCGAGAAGAGCCCAACTGTCAGCAAGGCGAGTGCTGCAACCGAAGAGGTTACCCGTCGGACCATCACCCCAGTATGGACGAAAAACTATAAATCAGCGGTAGGCGATCGTGGCGTGAGTCGAGATTTGATCTCACTGATACGAGCAAGTAACCCATTGACAAAGGTGGATGATTCATCGGTCGAGAGGCTTTGAGCCATGTTAACCGCTTCGGAGATAACTACCGCATCGGGGACATCGTCATTCCAGAGAATCTCGTACGCGGCTAACCGAAGAATTGACCTATCCACCGCCGGCATCCTCGACAGTGTCCAGCCAAGGGAATAGGTGCTGATCACCTCATCGATGTATTCAAAGTGCTCGACCACCCCATGCACTATTTCAGTAACATAAATATTCAATTCTGGTTCACCGTCGGTGCTACGCCTTGCCACTTGCGCCTGCAGCACTTCGAGCGCCGGAATACCTCTGATATCGGCTTCATACAAAATATCGAGGGCGCGCTTGCGTGCCTTACCTCGAGCAGACACGCCTAATTCACGCGCCCGAGATATGAACCATCACGGGTATCAACTTTGACCTTGGTGTCTGATTCAAGGAAGAGGGGAACCTGAATGATCGCACCAGTCTCTAAAGTTGCGGGCTTAGTGCCGCCCGTTGAACGATCCCCCTGCAGCCCTGGCTCGGTATAGGTGAGCATCAACTCAACCGACGCCGGCAGCTCAACAATTATTGCGGTCTCTTCATGTATAGAGATGTTTGCTACTTGGTTTTCGAGGAGGTATTTGGACGATTCGCCAACTACGGCGTTGGGAACAGTTATCTGCTCATAATTGGCCACATCCATGAATACCCAGTCATCACCATCACGGTAGAGATACTGCATGTCGCGTCGATCAACATTTGCGGTCTCGACTTTGATTCCGGCATTGAAGGTCTTTTCGACCACCTTACCCGAAAGTACGCTCTTGAGTTTGGTGCGGACAAACGCTGGACCTTTACCAGGCTTAACATGTTGGAATTCGACCACCGTCCACAATTGGCCATCAATATTTAGGACGAGCCCATTCTTAAGGTCATTCGTGCTTGCCACGCTGTCATCTCCCGATACTTGTTGTTACCTTGAATTCCGGTTTTATCCGACCGCGACGAGTTCACGCGCTGCTTCAGTGAGCACCCGATTCGCCGACAATCCCACCACCAAAGTGTCTTCGATCCGCACTCCACCTTTATCTGGTAAGTAGATACCAGGCTCGATGGTTACCGGGGTGTTCGCTGAAATCGTACCCGTCGACCGAGCATTGATCATCGGTGCCTCATGGATCTCTAAACCCACCCCATGGCCAAGCCCGTGCCCAAATGCTGGGCCGAAGCCGGCCTCCGCGATTACCGATCTGGCCGCCATGTCAATCGCAGTCAGCTGAACTCCCGGTGTACAGGCCTTCATCCCAGCCTCCTGAGCAGCCAGTACTACCCCATGGATCTGCACTTGCCACGGCCCTGGATCTGTACCCACCACCACCGTACGAGTCATGTCGGCGTGATAACCCGACACCATGGCACCGGCATCGACAACCAATAGGTCACCGACAGCCAAGGCCCGCGCAGTGGGTTGGTGATGTGGGATGGCCGAAGCCGGCCCGGCAGCCACTATGGTCTCGAAAGCCCGATCATCCGCACCCAGTTCGCCAAATAGTTGTTCGAGCCGACGGGCGACATTCACCTCGGTCATGCCAACTCGAAGTTCCACAAACAACTGAGCCATCGCTTGAGAGGTGATTGCTCCGGCGCGGGCCAGCAACTTAAGTTCGCCCGCATCCTTGACCATTCGCAATTGCTCGACCAATCCCGACGTCGCAACTAGGGTCACGGATTTGGCTAATTCCTGCTCAATGGCAATTGAAATGTTGTCTTCGATTCCAATAACACGGAATCCCGTTTCCGCTAATCTAGCAACCAGTGCCGTGGCGCAAGATCGATCTTGATGTACCGGTAGATCTGGGCACTCAGCTTTGACCTGGGTGAGGTAGCGCCCGTCGGTGCAGATGATGTCATTATGTGGATCATCACGTGAGACGAAGAGCGCCGCGTTACTGCCACTGAATCCACTTAAATATCGAATATTTGCTAGCGAGGTAAGGAGTATCCCGGGCAATTGATCACCCATTAACTGCCTTAGTGCATCGCGTCGGCCAGTCGACACCAGTGCACCTAGGCCGTAGTCAAGTAAGAAATCGCCCGCAGCGCTAGCCGGTAAGACTCGATACCAAAACCCGCGATGACACCATCAGCAACCCCAGAAATAACCGAAGTTTGCCGAAACTCTTCGCGTGCCGCAGGGTTTGAAAGGTGCACTTCGATTAGCGGCGATTCCACTAACGCGCAGGCATCGCGCAGCGCGTATGAGTAATGCGTGAACGCGGCCGGGTTGATAATTACTGGCGCCTTCGCATCGGCGGCCTCGTGCAGCCAACCGATTAGTTCGGCTTCGTCATTTGTCTGTCGCACATCAGCAATCAGATCCACTACGAGTGCCTCAGCAGTGCACAACGCCACTAGGTCTGCGAAGGTGGCGGTCCCATAAATATCCGGTTCGCGAGTGCCGAGCCGATTTAGATTCGGGCCGTTCAAGATTAAGACGCTAGTTGCCATGGCGTGAGCCTACGCGGTTACGGCGTCATAGGCTGCCAACAGCAGCTCAGGTTCTGGGCCGGCCAACTCAACTGGCTGTCCGATACCCGCCAATACGACGAAGCGGAGCTGGTCGCCACGGGCCTTTTTATCGATCTGCATAGCCGCCAGCAACTGCGGCCACCGGCCTGACACATAACTGGTCGGTAAGCCCAAAATCCCTAGAATTTCGCGATGGGTGCCCACCTCAGCAGCGCCCAGCAGGCCGGCCAAGCGAGCGAGTTCCGCCACATAAACCATACCGACGGAGATCGCCTCACCGTGTCGCCAACGATAATCCTCTACTCGCTCGATGGCGTGACCGAAGGTGTGTCCGTAATTAAGTGCCTCACGGCCCAAGGTTGGCCGCGCAGCGCTTGACGAAACCTCCTTAAAATCACCGCTGACCACATCAGCTTTAACTTGAACAGCGCGCCGAATCAGATCAGCCATTAAGTCACTACTTGGATTGCAGCAGGTGGTTACATCGCGGCGCAGATCGCTCAAAATTGTGGGGTCAGATGTGAGTCCGACCTTGGCAACCTCCGCCATGCCAGCAACAAGATCTGGTCGCGGCAAAGTAGCCAGGGTATCAAGGTCACAAATGACAGCGACAGGACTGTGGAAGGATCCGACTAGGTTCTTGCCGGCAGCGGTGTTAATTCCCGTCTTGCCCCCAACGGCTGCGTCAACCATGCCCAGCAAAGTCGTCGGGATATTGATATTACGTAGCCCTCGTAGCCAAGTGGCAGCCACGAAGCCAGCCAAATCAGTGACTGCTCCCCCACCGACTCCTACTACCAAATCATTACGGGTAAACCCGGACTCGCCAAGACGCCGCCAACAATCTTCAAGCACCGCAGTTGATTTCGCTGCCTCGCCATCGGGTACTGATACCAACGTGACACTTACGCCTGCATCCACAAATTGCGCCCGCACAATCTCGACCCATCGGGTCACGGGCTCTTGATAGATGATTACGACTCGACCCGCACCGGTATGAATCGTTGGCAGGAGCGCGATATTGCCAGACCCGATGTGCACTGTGTATTCATGTTCAGCCTGAACTCGTATGGATATTGATTCAGGCATTTGCCGCACCCTGAACTAGCCCAGCGAGTTCATCAGTTAACACTTTCAAAGACTTGCCTGATGTATCAACCACGAAGGTGCTTACGGCTTCATACGTTGAAGATCGCTCATCCATCAACGACTTCAATTGGCCGCGCACATTGCCAAGCAGTAGTGGTCGCGCCGTATTCATGCCAACCCGATTGGCGGCATCAGACAAACTAACACGCAGCCAAACTACAACCTGCTCGGCAAGCAGAGCACTGGTATTAGGATTCATGACGGCGCCACCCCCAAGAGACACCACACCGCGTTCATCTCGTAGTGCGCAGGCAACAACTTCTTCCTCAATGCGACGAAACTCGGCCTCGCCCATGGTGATGAAAATATCCGGAACGCTCATCCCCACTGATTTCTCAATTAGTTGGTCGGTGTCGGCGAAGCAAACTTTAAGTCGATTAGCTACTCTACGGCCAAGACTTGACTTGCCCGACCCAGGCACACCGACAATTACGCACACCGGCCTATCTATATGGTCTGTGTTCGACATCAGTGGATATGTAAATTTGCTAGATAAGAATCATGATTGCGCTTGGTCTCGGCGACGCTGTCGCCCCCAAACTTCTCCAAAATGGCGTCTGCGAGTACCAGCAAAACCATTGCTTCGGCAACAATTCCAGCGGCGGGCACCGCACAAACATCTGACCGCTGATTAATTGCCGGCGCGGCTTCGCCAGTTGCTATGTCGACGGTTCGTAGTGCTTTGGGGATAGTAGAAATCGGTTTCATCGCAGCACGAACCCGCAAAAGCTCGCCGGTCGACATCCCGCCTTCGGTGCCCCCAGACTTCCCTGAAGTGCGCACTAGCCGCTCATCGCTGTTAACGATTTCATCTTGAGCCAAGGATCCGCGAACCGCGGCAAGTCCAAAGCCGTCACCGACTTCAACGCCCTTGATCGCTTGAATACCCATTAGCGCCCCGGCCAACTTAGAGTCCAACCTACGATCCCAATGCACATGACTACCAAGACCCGGGGGCAAGTTATAGGCAACAACTTCGACCACCCCACCCAAAGTATCGCCATCGCGGTGCGCACTGGTGATTTCGTCAACCATCGCCGCCGCTTGAATTTTGTCAATGCAGCGCACCGGGTTCTCGTCAATTAGGTCACCGTCAGTAATTAGCGGCACCACTCCATTTGGGACTTGAACCGAGCCGATTCGCACCACATGGCTCAGCACCTCAATGCCAGCAACTTGCCGAAGAAAGACCCGCGCCACCGCCCCAAGTGCCACTCGAGCCGCGGTTTCACGCGCACTGGCGCGCTCTAGTACCGGGCGAGCATCATCAAATCCGTACTTTTGCATGCCAACGAGATCTGCGTGCCCCGGCCGCGGCCTTGTGAGCGGTGCATTGCGAGCCAACTGGGCCAGTACCTCGGTGTCAACTGGATCCGGGGCCATTACGGTCTCCCATTTGGCCCATTCACTGTTGCTAACTTCGATAGCAATCGGGCCGCCCATCGACTCCCCATGGCGCACACCGCCCACGAATCGCATCTCATCGCGCTCAAATTTCATCCGAGCCCCGCGCCCCGAACCTAACCGACGCCTGGCCAGGTCAAGGTCAATATCGGCACTTGTTACCGAAATCCCCGCCGGTAGCCCCTCGATGATGGCCACGAGAGCTGGGCCGTGGGATTCACCTGCCGTGAGCCAGCGCACCATGGGGTCATCCTTTCAGATATTGAGCACGGCGCTGACCACGACACCGAGGATTAAAAAAGGGCCAAAGGCAATCGGGGTTGAGCTCTTGGCCCGTTTTAGCAAGATCAGCCCAACCGCCCACAGTGCTCCTAAGGCAAATCCAATGAATGTGCCCCAAAACAGCCACGGCCAGCCCAACCAGCCCAGATAGAGCCCGGTGACGGCGCCGAGTTTGACATCACCCATGCCCAGTCCGGTCGGGGCAATCAGCGCCAGGATCAGTAAGGCCGCAAAGACGATCGCTGCACCCAGCACCGCGCGAAGTAAACCCCCAAAGTCACGAGCACTGAGTGAGCTCATTGCCACACTGCCCAACCCAGCGACAGCGGCGATCATCACCAACTTATTGGGCATCCGGTGCTCACGAATATCAATTACCGACAGCGCAGCACCAAAACAAACGAAAATCAGCCACGCGGCAATCGTCAAAGCCGTATTCATCAGCGAGCGACCCGCTTAGACCGCATCAAGTGCGGCACGCATCTGGGGTACCGGTGCGTCGCACCCGGTCATCAACTTCACTTGCTCGGCGGCCTGCCAAAGGAGTAGATCACGACCGCTGGCAATAACCGCAGTGGGCCATTTGGCTGCTAGCGGTGTCGGCCATGGGTAATACGAAACATCTTGCAAGGCGCCGCCACCACCGTTGATTGCTCGAACCCAATTCGAGGCAATATCCCTGGGTAGGGTACTGATCACTAGATCCACCGCAAGTAACTCCGGCGCCGGATCAAGCCCATGCGCGCTCGCAGATATGCCAAATTCAGCTGCCACGGCACACACATCCTCCGCCGCATCAAGACGTCGAGCACATACGACGAGTGTGGCAACACCCAAAGTCGCAGCGGCAGCGACCGCACTACGCGCTGTCGCGCCGGCACCCAGAATTGTCGCCGTATCGGCAGACTTAAGTCCGGCTGCAGATAGTCCTTGAACCATTCCGTAGACATCAGTATTAGTGCCGGTCAAACCACTGCTGCTAGGCAAAACCGTGTTGACGGATCGAACTCGCATGGCAATCTCGTCAACATTGTCGAGGAGATCGATGACAGTCTCTTTCAAGGGCATTGTTAGCGAGAGCCCCGCCCAAGATTCATCCAGCTCGGATAAAAAAGCGGGTAGCTGTTGCGGCGTTATGTCAATTGCTTCATAACTCCAGTCCAGCCCTAATACTTGGTAGGCAGCTCGGTGTATAACTGGCGACAAGCTGTGTGCAATTGGTGAGCCGAGTACGGCAGCCCGCTTCCTGTCGGCGCTACTCACTTGCGGACTTCGCTAGATTGTCCTGGAATTCAGCTTTTAGCTTCAGGAACTTATCGTATGATTTAGTAAATTTCGTAACTCCATTTTCCGGGTCAATGGTCACGAAATACAGCCACTTGCCCTTGGCCGGGGCCAGCGCGGAGTCGATAGCCGCTTCTCCTGGGGAATTGATCGGTGTCGGCGGCAAGCCCTTGTATATATATGTGTTGTAGGGCGAATCGGTCGCCAGTTGGTCTTCGTTCAACACAATATCATTTATGCCCAATGCGTAGGAGACGGTTGAATCTAGTTGCAGGGGCATCTGGGTATCCAGCCGGTTGTAGATCACTCGAGCAACCTTGGCGAAGTCATTAGGTAAACCCTCCGCTTGTAATAGCGAGGCCACGATTAGCACCTCATACGGCGTGCGACCGACAGCCCCGGCCCGGCTCTCCAGCCCGACATCTGAACTCGCTTGACCAAAGCGCTGGACGAGCACACGCAGGACATCGGCTGCAGTTTCATCGCCGGATAAGTCGTAGGTAGCCGGGAACATGAATCCCTCGGGTCGACTTGCAGCCCAAGTTGGCAACCCCAATTCGTTAGGCACTTTTAACGCATTTTTGTAGTTAGCCTTAGATAACCCCGTTGTCTTACTGGCGATCGCCACCGTTTCATCAAGGGTTAATCCCTCCGGCAACACCATTTGATTTAGTTCGCGTGAGGTTGAGTCCAACATGAGGGCAAGCGCCTCGGAGCCACTCATCTGTTTGCGCATCGTGTACTTACCCGGGCCTATACCTGATGCACGCTCCTCGGCGTTGACGGCCGTTAGAAAAGCGTCAACGCTCAGAATTACATCGGCCGAGCGCAGCCTTTCGGCAATCACTCGCAGGGAGTCACCGCGCTCGACTAAGACAACAACCTCACCCGTTCCCGCGCCAACATAGTCCGACGTCGTGGTGGAAGTGCGCATTACCGAAAACCCACCCCATATTAATCCGACCACGCACAGAAGAATTACACCCAATACGATGCGGCGGCTGATGCTGCGCCGATTTCGCGACGGGGGCAAGGGACCCGAACTCATCATCGCATTCAGTTGACTCACTAAGTAGCCTTTCGCTGAGCGTCTAGATAAGTCTGCAAAAGCACTGCCGCGGCCGCACTATCGATAACCGCGCGCGAGGATCGCACCGTGCGTCCGGCCTCATGTAAGCCACGTTGGGCCTGCACCGTTGTCAATCTTTCGTCAACAAGATGTACCGGCACAGCAACGGATTCAACCACCAGTGTCGCCCACGCACGGGCAGATTCAGCTGCAGGACCCGCCGTACCGTCCATCTTTAACGGCAAGCCAATTACGACGCCCACCGCCTCATACTCCGCGATAAGTGCACCCAATGCACCTATGGCATCCGAGCCCGCGGCAATGGCCTCAAGTGGAAAAGCCAAGATCCCAGCCGGGTCACTGCGCGCCACTCCGATGCGAACGGTGCCTACATCACAGGCCAAGTGCACCCCTGGCACGTTCAGTCGCCTTGCCGCTTCGCAATCGCAGTTTCAACTAACTCAAATGCTTTGGCGACACCGGCAACGTCCGGCCCGCCTCCTTGTGCAAGATCATCCTTGCCACCACCACGACCCCCAACACCAGCGAGCGCGATATTGAGTAACCAACTGGCATTTAGCCCCAGTTCGATTGCTCGAGCATTTGCTGCCGCCACCATAGAAACCTTGTCGTCTGCGATACCACTGCCTATCAGCACGACCGGAATTTCTGGTCGATTACGGCCGCGCCCCTTGATAGCAAGTTCCCGAAGATCCGACGCGCTGGTTCCAACCGGTGCTTCGAAAGTCCAGACCCGAACTTCGCCGATCTCACGGCCTTCACCAATGATCTCTTCCATGTTCGCAACAAGTTGCGCGCTCTTAACCTTTGCGAGGTCGCGTTCTGCATCTTTCAATGCACCAATAGTGCGTTCAATTCGATCGACTAGTTGGTCACTAGGCGCTTTTAGCAAGTCAGTTAGTCGGTTTACGAGTACATGCTCACGCGCCAAAAAAGTGTAGGCATCAGCGCCGACAAGAGCTTCCAGTCGACGCACCCCGGTGCCGATCGAACCTTCCGATAGGAAGGTGACCACGCCTAATTGCCCTGATCTACGGGCGTGTGTGCCACCACATAGTTCATGCGCCCAATCGCCTACTGAAACCACCCGTACTTGATCGCCGTACTTTTCGCCGAAAAGCGCCATCGCGCCCATTGCCCTTGCCTCGGGCTGAGTCATCAACTGCGCATTGACCTCAAGATCGTCAAGCAGTACTTCGTTGACCCGCGCTTCAACTTCTTGGAGGACCGCGGTTCCAATCGGAGTTGCGCTTGGAAAATCGAATCGAATGCGACCTGGAGCGTTTTCGGAGCCCATTTGTGTGGCGGTATCACCGAGCCGCTCGCGAAAGGCTCGGTGAATTAGGTGGGTGGCGGTATGAGCACGTGAGATGGCTTTGCGGCGGGCTACATCTACCTCGCCGTTGACTTTGGCGCCTTGAATCACTTCACCGACTGCAACTATGCCGCGGTGCACGAATAATCCTGGAACCGGAACCTGAACGTCATAGATGTCGACAACACCGCCATCGCTGGTGACGATGCGCCCGTGGTCGCCTAGTTGGCCCCCAGCCTCAGCATAAAACGGGCTGCGATTCAAAATGAGTTCGACGTGTTCACCTAGTGCGGCAACCGGGACAGTTATGCCATCACGCAGTAGCCCGATAACAGTTGCCTCACTGACCGTCTCAATATAACCGGTGAACTCAGTGGTGCCGCCTACCTGCAGGATTTCGCGATACTCAGTTGTCGCGGTAAGGCCTATCTTGCGATCGCGCGCATCTGCCTTCGCGCGCTCACGTTGCTGACCCATCAGCTGCCTGAAAGCATCTTCATCTACGACAAGGCCCTGCTCAGCTGCCATTTCGAGGGTTAGGTCAAGCGGGAATCCGTAGGTATCGTGGAGCGCAAATGCCTCGGCACCGGGCAAGGTATTACCGCCTCGGTCTTTAACCTGCTGCACCGCGACATCAAAAATTGTGGTACCTGTCTTTAGAGTCTGCAAGAACACCGCTTCTTCACCAGCGGCGATCTGCCGGATGCGGTTGGCTTCATCATTGAGCTCGGGGTACTGCGGCGCCATAGTCAGCACAGTGGCATCAATCAAGTCAGGCATCGCAGGATCACCCGCACCCAAGAGTCGCATCATTCGAATAGTTCGGCGCATGATGCGGCGCAACACATAACCTCGCCCCTCATTTCCAGGAATTACCCCATCACCAATCAGGAATGCACATGTTCTGGCATGGTCAGCAACAACCCGAAGCGCAACATCATCCCGATCATTGCGGCCGTATATCGCACCGGAGAGTTCGCAGGCGCGATCTAGGATTCCGCGAGTTGTATCAATCTCATAGATATTCTCAACCCCTTGAAGCAGCGCCGCCATGCGCTCCAACCCCATGCCGGTATCAATATTTTGCGCTGGCAAGTCACCCAGGATCGGATAATCTTGCTTCGCTGGCCCCGCTCCACGCTCTGATTGCATGAACACCAGGTTCCAGACCTCTAGATAGCGATCCTCATCTACTACCGGACCACCATCAAGGCCGTACTCACTGCCGCGGTCGTAATAGATTTCAGAGCACGGACCACATGGGCCCGGTACTCCCATAGACCAAAAGTTGTCGGCCATCCCACGGCGCTGAATGCGATCGAGCGGTAGGCCGACTTTATGGTGCCAGATGTCGATGGCTTCATCATCATCAAGGTAGACAGTTGCCCACAGCCGGTCCTCACGGAATCCGTAACCACCATCGGCGATGGATTTAGTCAATAACTCCCAGGCGAAAGGGATGGCTTCCGCTTTGAAGTAATCGCCGAATGAGAAATTGCCGGCCATCTGAAAGAACGAAGCATGCCTAGTCGTTTTACCTACCTCTTCGATATCTAAGGTGCGAACCACTTTTTGGACACTGGTGGCCCGCGGATATGGCGCCGGAGCCTCCCCTAAGAAATATGGCTTGAACGGCACCATGCCGGCATTTACAAATAGCAGTGTTGGATCATCAAGAAGTAATGAGGCAGAGGGCACGATTTGATGACCGCGGTCGGCAAAAAATCGAAGGAAACGACTCCTGATCTCAGCAGATTCCATCAGCGACGTACCTTCGCAGCGGCATTGCCTGGTATGGCCGTAGGCGCCGGTCGTTGCGCCCCAGCAAGTAGGGTGCGCGCCGCCCCCAAAGTCGTTGCAGCTGAGATTCCTACCTGTTGAGCACTGGCTACCACGCCCTGCTCTCGGGCGTCAGCCAAGAACTTTTGGCCTTGGCGGTAAAGCAGCACACCGCCCGCAGCACCTACCGCGGTCCAGAACAACCTGCGCACGACTACTCCCAAACCCGCTAGTGACTCCTGAATGCTATGGACCCAACCTTATCCGGCCGAATCCCCGAGCCGCGCCTGCTCCAGACGTGCAGCAACCTGCGCCCAATGGGCCTCTGCCCCATGGGTGGTGGGCTGGTAGTAATGCGATCCAACCAAAACATCGGGCAGGTATTGCTGCTCGGCAACTCCGCCCGGTAAATCGTGCGGATAGATGTACGTCTGACCGTGCCCCAGGGCGGCCGCACCCGGGTAGTGAGCGTCGCGCAACCACGGTGGTACTGACCCGACAACACCCCGCTTCACGTCACCGGTCGCCGCTCCGATCGCGACCACCACCGCATTAGATTTCGGTGCCAGGGCCGCATGGATCGTGGCGTGGGCAAGAATAATCTGCGCCTCTGGCATGCCCACTAACGCGACCGCTGAGGCAGCAGCAACCGCGGTCTGCAAGACGCTGACATCGGCCATTCCAATATCTTCACTTGCCAAAATCATCAAACGGCGAGCAACAAACCTCGGGTCTTCGCCTGCTTCCAGCATCCGAGCCAGGTAGTGCAAGGCCGCATCGACGTCACTTCCACGCACGCTCTTAATGAAGGCACTGATGACGTCATAGTGCTGATCGCCATCTTTGTCATACCTAAGTGCCACATGCTGAACTGCTTGCTCGACAGTTTCCAGCTCGACAACACCACCACCGGCTGGAAGCAGCGGAGCGGAAGCAGCTTCAAGGGCCGTGAGAGCTCTTCGCGCATCGCCAATCGACATTCGTGCCAAAGCAACCGCTGCTTCGTCTGAGATGGTGACTCGATCGCCAAGGCCCCGCTGATCACTAACAGCGCGTCGGATGAGTACTTCCAAATCCGCCTCGGTAAGCGGCTGGAGAGTGATAACCACACTGCGGGAAAGCAACGGCGCGATCACTGAGAAGCTCGGGTTCTCGGTAGTGGCCGCAATCAAGGTCACCCACCCATTTTCAACAGCTGGAAGTAAGGCATCCTGTTGGCTCTTTGAAAAGCGGTGAACCTCGTCAATGAATAAGACCGTGCCACGTCCGTGCATTGCTAATTGATCGCGGGCGGTATCGATTACCTCGCGGACATCCTTAACCCCGGCTGTCACCGCGGAAAGTTGAGTAAATGTTCGCCCCGCTGCCAAGGAGACTAAGTAAGCTAGGGTCGTTTTACCGGTACCTGGCGGTCCCCACAGAATTACGGACACACAATGATCTGAACTCTCCAGCATCGTGCGCAGCGGCGATCCCGCAGCTAGTACTGCGTCTTGACCAATGACCTCATCGATGGTTCGTGGGCGCATGCGCACCGCCAACGGAGCTGAAGCGCGCTGCGGGGACAGCCCATCATCAAATAACGTCATGTCACCACCCTACGAACTAAAGCCTAGCCGGCAAACCTGCCTGGCCCTTAGGTCCGATTCCGACACCTCGCTTGGCAGCACGATGCCTCAAGTCACATCACCTATCTTTGCCCGCATTGTTGGAAGCCTGACCGCTAGGCTGCCCAGGAGTGGACCCGCTAGTGTGGAATGCTCAGGCGTGTGTCCTTGTTTTTTGGCTCGCTGTGGGGCAGCACTTGGCTTTAGGCAGGTGTGGACTCTGGGCGACCCCACCAAAGCGTTCCCCGTTACTCATGCGCGCAGCTGCGCACTTGGACAACTTTTAGTCAAACCCGAGGTTTTAAGGCAAGGAAAATTTACATTTTTTGGCAGGTGCCCGACCGGGCAACTAATCGCTAGCAGGTCAGGAGGACCAAAATGCCAAGTCTTGAGGTGAATGCACCAGTTAGTGCCGCGCCAACCGATCGGCTCGCACTCGGTGTGGGTTGGGTACGCCCCGGTGTGGCCAGTATCGGCGGCACCCTAAACCCCTCTTTAACCAGCGGTGAAATTA
>SHUQ01000033.1 GCA_009694585.1 Candidatus Nanopelagicales bacterium
ATTATCCTTTTGCTTCGTAATTAATTAGGGCGAGCCCGGAATCTGCACTCCTTCTACTTGCAGCCGGCCAACGCACTCGCCGTATACTTGGTCAATCAGATCAACCGTCGAGCCATCGAATTGGGTGCGCCAGCGGCCGCCATGGGCACCTTGCTCGGTTACATTCATCTCGAACCAGTGCACCATGTCCGGGTCGGCAGGCACTTCAAGGAAGTCACAAAGTTGCTGCAAAGTACCGGCCCGATCACCTGACACCAAATCGACTAGATCGATGACAAGCACCCGGCCCGGCCGACTTGCGAGCAGGGCCTTATGCATCTTTATCATGCGGCGCTCCCACTGGGCTAATGCCTCAAAGACATCATTAGGGCCGAAAGATTGCTGAACGAATGAGGCTGCCACATCTCGGCCATCGCGAATTACACCAATGACTTTGGATTGGGGGTAAATAAGTTCGAGGCGATCAGCAAGGCGCGCATTCGCAGGGGTCGTATCAATCCACCTGAGACCAAGTGGTGCCACGTCAATCATGATTGCCATGACAACTCGCTGGGTCGCCACGATTGGGTCGCCGTCAACGGTGTCTAGATAAATCTGGCACAGCGCATGGAGACGATCAGTTGAGATGGACGTGTGTAACCCGACATCAGTCGCACGCTGATACCAGCGATGTTTTAAGCGATCCACCGCGAGTTCGGCGGCTTGCCTTGCTTTCCCCGAGCCACGCTTTCGCAGTGCCACTGACAATGCGTCCGCAAAACCATCATTGCCAGCGATGAAGCGAACCTCCATCGGCTTGGTCAACACCAAATCGCGATGCTGGTCCAAGAGGTGGCCAACAACCGTTGACCCGCTGCGCCCGGTGCCACCGACCAGAATTGGATTGATGCAGACACGTCGAGATTCAGGCAACTGTCATCCCGACCTAGAGATAAAGACCGGTGCCTACGGTGCTATGCCGATCAGCTGCCACCGCATGGATATCACGCTCACGAAGTAACACGTAATCAATACCTTGTAACTCGATTTCACCGCGATCTTCTGGTTCAAAAAGGACCAGATCACCTATCTCAACGGTTCTAACATTCGGGCCGATAGCAACAACCCGCGCCCATGAAAGTCTGCGGCCAACCTGCGCGGTCGCTGGTATCAAGATGCCGCCGGTTGATCGGCGCTCACCATCCTCGCCACCTTGGCGAACAAGAACTCGGTCATGCAATAACTTGATCGGCACCGAACCATCTGCATTCGGGCGAGTGTCAGGAAGGGTTTCGCTGGTGGTCATAGATTGCGATCAGCCTCGGCGCCTGATGATTTTCAAAACGACGATACCGGCGACTACCGCACCGACGATGGCTACCCGCTCTGGCCGAATGCCACCGAACTCATCGGTAAACCAGCCCGTGATGGCGCGCCCGCCGCGGCGGGCTATCGCCCCAGGCGTCATCTCACCTTTTAGAGTTGAGATGGTTGCGACGAGTTCTTCGCGAGCCGCAGTGATCTCCGCTTGAAGGTCAGCGGTCGCAGGTGGGGTCGTGGGCGGTGCGGTGTCAGACACGGGTTGAGCCTACGCGGGGGGTCACCGCACCGATCACGCGGGCACGTTTCGTGGATCAAATCCGTAGGGCAATTCGAGCCGATTAGCATGCATTAGTTGGTCGTCAAGCAAGATCTCGCGAGTCGGGCCATCGGCCACCACCACTCCCTCGGAAAGTACCACCGAACGCGGGCACAGCTCAAGGGCATAGGGCAGGTCATGGGTCACCATAAACAAGGTGATGTCGAGGCCGCGCAAAATATCGGCGAGTTCACGCCGGCTCGCCGGGTCCAGATTGCTCGATGGCTCGTCCAGCACCAAGATCTCTGGATGCATCGCTAACACGGTGGCGACAGCCACCCGGCGCCGCTGCCCGAAAGACAAATGGTGCGGTGGCCGGTCGGCATATTCACTCATCGCCACTTGTTCGAGCGCTTCGTCAACCCGTGCATCTAGGTCCGAGCCAGTCAGTCCCATATTGGCCGGGCCGAATGCTACATCGTCGCGGACCGTCGGCATGAAGAGTTGGTCATCAGGATCTTGGAAAACCACGCCAACACGTCTGCGGATTTCCGAGAAGTTCTGCTTCTCAACGGCTAGGCCGGCTACCTCAACGGTGCCGACTCCCCCGGTGAGGAGTCCATTTAAATGCAATACCAATGTGGTCTTGCCGGCACCATTTGGGCCAAGTAACGCAACCCGCTCCCTCTGGGCGATCTCAAGGTTCACCCCGAAGAGCGCTTGATAGCCGTCCGGATAGGCAAATGCCAGACCTGAGATTCGAAGGCTTGGCGTCATCGTCCCATCCAGATCGCAGTTAGGGCAATTATCAAGCCGACGGATGGCAATGACATTGCCGTAAACCAGTCGGATGCTGTAGTTGTCACAGTGACCAACTGTGGCAGTCTTCCGGTGTAACCGCGACTTAGCATCGCCAGGTGCACTCGCTCCCCGCGCTCATAGGAGCGAATAAACAAGGCGCCGCCGGATTGGGCGATGATCGGCCATGACCTGATCCCGGTCGCAGTGAACCCCCGGGATTCACGGGCCAACTTCATTCGATGCATCTCATCAGATACCACATGCGTGTAGCGCAGCATGAAACTCGCGATCTGAACTAACAACTCGGGCACCTTCAGTCGCTCGAGGCCCATTAGCAGATCGCGCGCCGGGGTAGTTGCTGCCAGCAGAATTGAACTCACCACCCCTAGGGTGCCCTTGATCAAAATCCCCCAGCCGGCGAGCAGGCCCGCCTGCGAAAGGCTTAAGCCCAGAACTTCGACCGTCGGACCGGTACCAAAGAAGGGCATCAGGAGCGCGAAAAAAACGAATGGGACTTCGACCAACATGCGCGGCAAGATGACGCGCGCCGGGATGCGCGCAAGCACCGCAACGACCACCAAGATCAATGCGAAGAACGCGAAAGCCCAAAACTGACCTGGTGGAGTCATGATCACCGTGAAGATAAAGGCGACCATCGCGACCGTCTTAACTTCAGCCGGTAGGCGGTGAATCACCGAGTGGCGATGAACGAATAAGCGCTCACCTACATCGTGCCCGTGGGTATGTGGACTAGGCACTGGCCTGATCAGCGCCTTGCTTAGCAGCAGTTGGCTTCTTGCTGCGCCCGAGTAGCCAGAACAGGCCGAACCCAATTACAGCCATCACCAATACGCCCAGCACCCCGGCTAACCCACCCGAGAGGCGGGCGGAATCCACGCCAGCAATACCGTAATCGGCAGTCGGCAAGGTGGCATTGGCGGAATCTTGCGCAGTGGCCAAGAAGCCTTGATCTTCGGCCACTTTTTCTAGGCCATCGGGTTGGCTGCTGGCGTAGAAACTCACAAACCCTGCCACGAACAGCGATAAAACGATGCCGACACCGACCAACATCCAAATGCTCTTCTTTGTCATCTCAGGATCCGTTCACCGGGGTTGCTACCGGATTAAAGGTAACGAGCAGCTTCTTGGGCAGTCGATCATGAACCCCGTAAACCAGATCCGGTCGCACCAAGAACACCGCCCCAACCGTCAGCGCAGTTATCAAGCCTTCACCAATACCGATCACGATGTGCACGCCAACCATTGCGAAGGTCACCGTCGAAACCGGTACGGTTCCGGTGCCGCCGATCGCGTACTCCAACACAAAGGCCAACGCAGACACCGGCACGGTTACCAGCCCGGCAACGAAGGCTGCCGCCATCACCTTGGGCCGCGACACACCAATGACCTTGACGAGCCCGCGGAATACGAACCAGCCCACTACCGCGGTCACCAGACCCATATTGATGATGTTCAGCCCGATCGCGCTCAAGCCGCCGTCGGCAAAAAGCAGGCCTTGGACCAAGATGACCACACTCACTGCCAAGGCGCCGGCATACGGGCCGATCAAGATCACCGCGAGCGCACCGCCCAAAAGGTGACCGCTAGTGCCCGCGGCCACCGGGAAATTCAGCATCTGCATAGCGAAAATGAAGACCGCTACCAGCCCGGCCAGGGGGGCGGTCTTCTCGTCGAGTTGCTTGCGGGCCCCATTGAGGCAGATCGCGATGCCAATAACCGCTATCACTCCGGCGACGGCGCTGGTTGGGGCGTTGATGAAGCCGTCGGGGATATGCATAGTGTGAACCTGCATCGACTGGATCTGCATTATGACCTTTCGGGGCATCCGAATTGGGGGGACTGTGTCCTTATCGTCAGTGTATGTCAGGTGCAAAAGATTCGCAATAAGAAGCCAGCCCCGGACCAGGGGTGGCCCGGGGCTGGCGACAGGGTTTAAACACCCCACCTGGTGCTGGGGAAACTACTCTTCGGTACCCGCAAAACAGTAGCCTTTCCAACTCGGTGTTAGGGCGGGGTTCATGGTGCCGCCGATACCACCCGCACCCAACCCACACCCAACCCACACCAAGAGCCGGCCGATCAGTCGGGGCAGAACTACCAGGTGCAGTAACTTCACTCTTCGACATTTGCTCTCCAAACCTGTTGATCGCTGCCCCAACCGGCAACTACCTAAATGGCAAGAGCAAAACCCAAAAAACGGCACCTCAACCAATGATGGCGACTCTTGCGGCGGTGGACCCGATTACGTGGGTGCGCGTGTTTTCGTCGTGAAATCGCAGAAATTCCCGGTTTTCACGACGAAAACACGCGCACCCAGCGAAGTTGTCGAACGACTCCCCGCAGGTGCTAAAACCCGGCCCCCTAAACTAAGGCACCTGTACGCGGCAACCCGTACTTAGCAATCTTCGCGGGAGTGGTGGAATGGCAGACACGCCGGCTTTAGGTGCCGGTGTCTTCGGACGTGCGGGTTCAAGTCCCGCCTCCCGCACCAAGATCAGCGCGCGACCTCGAACACCTTCGACCAGTGGTCGACTCGGGGCGCGCCGGCGAAGAACGGCCCGATCAATTCGCGCCATTTAACAAAACGCTCCGACTCCCGAAAACCCACGGTGTGATCCTCAAGGGTTGCCCAACCGATAAGCAGCACATAAGAGTCCGAGTGCTCCACCCCGTGGCGTAATTCGAAGCTCACGAAACCCGCTGCCGGCCGCAGCACGGTCTCGACCGCGGTTGCGACCACAGCCTCAAACTCGGCATGCGTGCCGGGCAAAATATCAATGAGTGCGATTTCGAGAATCATGTTGCTCAGGATAGTAGTTGCGATAACACCGGCACTAAGGCCGCAATCGCGAGCCCGCGATGGCTGATCGCATCCTTACCGGCTGAGTCCATTTCAGCGGTGGTGATCTCATAGCCATCGGCTACAAAAATTGGGTCGTAACCAAAACCATTGTCGCCACGGGGAGAGTCAATAACGCGCCCGGTCATGATGCCTTCCACCACCTGTTCGACGCCGTTCGGTAACGCGATCGCGGCAGCACAGTGAAATGCGGCGGTGCGGCGCTCAGTCGCCACATGACTGATTTGAGCCAGCAGCAGTTCGAGGTTGGCGCGGTCATCGCCGTGGCCCCCGGCCCAACGCGCTGAAAGAATCCCCGGCATGCCATTGAGCGCATCGACACAAAGGCCTGAGTCATCTGCGATGGCCGGTAAGCCGGTGAAGGCACACATATCGCGCGCTTTGAGTAGTGCATTCGCCGCGAAGGTGGGACCGATCTCGTCGACATCGGGAAGATCCGGAAACTCCTTGATCCCGACTAATTCCAGATCTAATCCTGCCGGATCGAGAATGCGACGCATCTCGTCAATCTTGTGTTCATTGCGGCTAGCTATGACGACCTTAGTGGTCATGCGCCGAGCGCCGCCTTCTGCAATGTGGTCAGATCGACGCAGCCTTGGGCCGCTAGCGCCAACAATTCATCAAGTAGGGCTCGATCAAATGGCTCCCCCTCGGCGGTGCCTTGCACCTCGATGAAGCGACCATCACCTGTCATCACCACGTTCATGTCGGTGTCGGCCCGCACATCATCATCATAATGAAGATCAAGACGCGGTTGACCATCAACGATGCCAACACTCACGGCAGCCACTGAATCCTTGAGCGGATTAACGCCGGGGGCGATCAGCCCTTGGCTTTGGGCCCACGTAATCGAGTCCACGAGAGCAACATAGGCACCGGTGATTGCAGCGGTTCGGGTGCCGCCGTCGGCCTGCAAGACGTCGCAGTCAACGAGGATTGAGTTCTCGCCGAGCACGCCCATGTCAACAATGGCGCGCAGGCTGCGCCCAATCAGGCGCGATATCTCCTGGGTGCGGCCGCCGAGCTTGCCCTTGACCGATTCACGATCATTTCGGGTGTTGGTGGCACGCGGCAGCATCGCGTACTCAGCGGTCACCCAGCCTTTGCCCGATCCCTTTAGCCACCTAGGTACTCCGGCGGTGAATGACGCGGTGCAGAGCACCCGCGTTCTTCCAAAGGACACTAGAGCCGAACCCTCAGCTTGATCGAGCCAGCCGCGCTCAAATGCAACGGGACGAAGTTGGTCAGCAGCACGGCCATCAGATCTAGTCATGGGTTGACCCTATCGACCTTAGGGTTAACGACCTTTGACCGTCCCAATCTCCGGCCCAAGAAATCTACGCCCCAATTGCTGGAACGATTTAGGCTCACCGGTCGCGAAAAATTGATAATTCGGCGCAGGCAACCCCCGATCGCGAACCAGTTGATTTGCCAGCAGAGTGCGGTAGACATCTTTTGCCGTCTCTTCTGCACTGGATACCAAGGTGACCTCATCGCCCATTACATAAGACAGCACCCCGGTTAACATCGGGTAGTGCGTGCAACCCAACACCAAGGTGTCAACACCTGCATCACAAAGTGGCGCTAAGTAATCGCGCGCCACACTAATCAGTTCGTCACCACCGGTTACGCCTGACTCCACAAACTCCACGAACCTAGCGCAGGCCGCTGAGTAAATTTCAACATCTAGTGCCGCAGCGAACGCATCGTTATAGGCGCCGGAGTTAATCGTCATCTCGGTACCGATTACTCCGATTTTGCCGTTGCGAGTAGCCGCAACAGCCCTTCGCACTGCTGGGTGCACTACCTCGATAACCGGCACCGCATACCGCTCGCGAGCATCGCGCAGGGTCGCAGCACTTGCCGAGTTGCACGCGATCACGATCATCTTCACGCCCTCATCGACGAGTTGATCCATAATCTCGATGGCGAATTCACGGACCTCGGCAAGGGGGCGCGGCCCATAGGGCCCACGTGCGGTGTCACCGATATAGCAGATGGGCTCGTGCGGGAGTTGATCCAAAATAGCCCGGGCAACCGTGAGACCTCCGACTCCGGAGTCAACGATCCCAATCGGTGCATCAGCCATAACACCATAATTCTACGTTCAACCAGATAGCCGCCGAGCCACTGGCGCAATCAGGCCCACAGCTGACCTTCCAGGGCCGTCTCGGCATCGTTCAAGGAGCCCTCATAGGCACCCGTAGAGAGGTACTTCCAGCCGCCATCGCACACTATGAAGGCAATATCAGCGCTCTCGCCGGCTCGCTGTGCCTTCTCGGCGATGCCAAGTGCCGCATGCAAAATCGCACCGGTGGAAAAGCCCGCGAAAATACCCTCAAGATCCATGAGTTCGCGGGTACGACGAATCGCATCCCTGGCTCCAACAGAGAATCGCGAACTCAACATTGACTCGTCATAAATCTCAGGTACAAAACCTTCATCTAGATTTCGTAGCCCGTAAACCAATTCACCATATCGTGGCTCCGCTGCCACGATTTTTACTTCCGGCCGATGCTCCCTTAGGTAGCGGCCCACACCCATCAAAGTTCCTGTCGTGCCAAGTCCAGCAACAAAGTGCGTCAAAGTCGGCAGGTCCGCCAGTAACTCCGGGCCGGTGGTGTTGTAGTGGGCCTGCGCGTTAGCCGGGTTGCCATATTGGTAGAGCATCACCCAGTCGGGGTTTTCGGCGGCCAACACTTTCGCAACGCGCACCGCTTCATTCGATCCACCCACCGCGCTCGAGTAAATAATGCGGGCACCCCACATCGTGAGCAATTGGGTGCGCTCAGGCGAAGTGTTCTCGGGCATGACACAAATCAATTGATAGCCACGCAATTTCGAGATCATCGCAAGCGCGATACCGGTATTGCCAGAGGTAGGCTCCAATAAAGTGGCGCCCGGCTTTAAAATTCCCTCTCTCTCTGCCTGTTCAACCATCGAGCGAACAGCGCGATCCTTGATGGAGCCCGTGGGATTTCGATCTTCCAGTTTGGCCCACACTCGCACCTCCGAGGACGGCGACAAAGTGGGCAACCCAATCAGTGGCGTGTGCCCGACGGAGTCGAGCAACGAGTTAAAGCGCATGAAGTCGCAGCGCTCGATCAGCCGCCGGCGACCGCGGGCAAGATCGTGATGGCATCTTGGTCTGCAACCAGAGTCTGGAGACCCGCCAAGAATCGAACGTCCTCGTCGTTGACATAGATATTGACGAAGCGCCGTAATCCACTGTCATCTAAGAGTCGATCGCTGATACCTGGATAAGTGCCATCGAGGTCTGCTACCACCGCCGCCAAGGTCTCTCCGTTGGCTGTTACTACTTTCTCGCCACCGGTGAGCGGGCGCAAGATGGTGGGCACTCGGACTTCAACTGACATGACTTTGACTCCGGTCGGTTCGGGAGAATGCGGGGTTATTGGTATTGCTCCTAGCAACCTGACAATAGGCAGGAATATTCCACACTCTCAGGCGGTCACGGTACTTGCAAGGACTTTGCAGCAATCACTCGACGGCCCCGTCGATCTGTACGGGCTCCTCACTCACCACCCCATCGACGATGCGAAAAGAGCGCAATTCGAAGGGGCCGTCCTCGGTGCCCGTCTCGCGTGTCGAAATCAGCACATAGTGGGCCTCCGGCTCACCGGCCAGGGCGATGTCGGTTTGTGACGGATAAGCCTCGGTTGCTGTATGCGAGTGATAGATAACCACCGGGACTTCATCGTTATTATCGAGCTGGCGGTAGAGCGCGAGCAGATCCTCGCTGTCAAACTCATAAAAGGTTGGTGAGCGAGCCGCATTCAACATGGGAATGAACCGCTCGGGTCGATGCGAGCCACTGGGCCCGGCAATTACCCCACAGGACTCATCCGGGTGGTCAGAACGCGCCTGAGCCACCATGGCGGCGACTAGGTCGGCTCTAATCCTCAGCACACCTTGATCGTAGATCTGCCCCGTTTTTAGTGGACGTGGTGGGCCGGTAGTTTTGAAGTTGCGGTCTTGATCGAGAGGGTAGATCCTCATGTGTTGCTTATCGCCACCCAACAGATCGAAGGGACTATGGACACTCTCGAACTTTCTTACTCGCAGTTCCAGACAGTTTATAATGTGCTCTCCTTGGCACTTGCCGCCATGCTTGCGACCTTCATCTTCTTGCTGGCGATCCAAGGGCGCGTGTTACCTCGATACCGGCAGGCATTGGTCGTGTCAGCCATGGTTTGCCTGATCGCCGCCTATCACTACTTCCGGATCTTCAACTCATTCACCGAGGCCTATGTCGCGACCGGCGAGGGCACCCCGGCCACCGCGGCCACCGCCATGTCCTACGTGCTGGTGAACGGCGATGGATTCAACGAGGGCTACCGATACGTCGACTGGTTGCTCACCGTGCCGTTGCTGCTGTTCGAAACCATTGCGGTGCTGGCACTGGCGAAGGCCGTCCGCAGAGGCCTGCTGATGAAGTTGATCCCCGCTTCAGCCCTGATGATCATCTTGGGTTACCCGGGCGAGATCTCAGCTGACAATATGACCAGAGGCATCTGGGGAGCGCTTTCCACCATTCCGTTCCACTACATCCTCTACGTGCTCTTCGTTGAACTTAGTAAGTCCGCGAATAGTCAGCCCGAGCAAGTTGGCAAGGACCTCAATGGTCTGCGTTGGCTGCTACTCGCCACCTGGGGTGTCTACCCGATCTCGTACCTGCTCCCGCAACTTGGTATCTCCGGTGCAGATTCGTTCGTATACCGCCAGGTGGGTTACTCAATAGCCGATATTTTGGCCAAGTGCCTATTCGGCTTGCTCATCTACAAGATCGCCCGCGAGAAGAGTGCCGACGATGATTCAGCCTTTGCCGAGGCCGAGGTGGAAGCAGCTCCATCAAGTAAATAAATCAGCAACCAGTTATCGGAAGTGGCACGGCCCTGGGACCGTGCCACTTCCACTAATATCAACTATCAAGTAACTGCAGTTGAACAAGTGAGTCCTGCAAAAAAGTAAGCCAATCATAGACGTCAAATAGCCCAGAACGCGGATCCTCCTTGGTCAACTCGGCAAGTTCATCGTGATTCTCCTCGGTGATTTCCAGCCTGGTGCCAATTGCAATGCGGATGTCATTTAGGAACCCAAGCCAGCACAGGGCCTCGTCTCCGGTAAGAACAATCTTTTCGCCTGACCGCTCAATGCAGGCCGCCACATTGCTGGCATTGGCGATTTTATTCGCCCGTAAGTCGCGTTCAGTGAATCTGCGAAAATCCCCAGCCGCTTCGTCGTCATCGCGGTAGGCCGCCGGGAACATTCGCGCTAACGCGGGGTCGGTCGGAGTTTCGGCAACCTCATCAATGCCGACAATTGCGGCCAGCGGGTCGCTTGAATCGGATGTTTCAGCTGGTGCGACGAACGCGATCATTTGCTCGGCTAGGGAGGCGAGCACCGCCTTTTCCAACTCATCAATGCGCAGCACCGTTCGGCCAGTTCTAGTGCGCTGGAATCCAGTACTCACGGCTTAATCATCTTTCTGCAAGGTGGCCCATAACCCGAACGAATGTAGCGCGGTGACGTCGCGCTCCATCTCCTCGCGAGTGCCGTTGGAGACTACGGCCTTACCCCGCTCGTGGACATCCATCATCAAAATCTCAGCTTTGGTCCGATCGTATTTGAAGTAAGTCATGAACACATAAGTCACATATGACATGAGATTTATGGGGTCATTCCAGACGATGGTTATCCAGGGACGGTCCACCTCCTCGGCCAGCAGTGGCCGCGCGATCTCAACTGGCGTTACCGACATTGCCGGAATCCATAACTTGTTGCCACCTCCACATTGTCTCCCACCAGCTGTCTCGTACGCTGGCCCCCATGGAGATCCCGGCGCGGAGTGAACACCTACCGGAGTCAACTCTGCTTGGGCGCGTGCGTGAAGCCGTAATAGGTGATGACCAAGTCATGTGGGGCCCTTATGGGGCAAGGCGGGTTACCTACGCCGACTACACGGCGAGTGGTCGCGCTCTGACCTTCATCGAAGACTTCATTCGTACCGAAGTTCTGCCTCGTTATGCAAATACCCACACCGAATCAAGTGGCACGGGGCTGCAAACAACTCGACTACGCGAAGATGCTCGCGAGATAATTCGCCAGGCCGTAAACGGCGACGACGACACCTGCGTTATTTTCTGCGGTTCCGGTGCCACCTCTGCTGTAGACCGCCTCATCGGAATCTTAAATATCCGCATACCAGCTGATCTCGACAAGAAGTATCAATTATCAGAGCAAATACCTCTAAGTGAGCGGCCCGTAGTTTTCATCGGTCCATTCGAACATCACAGCAATGAACTCCCATGGCGCGAATCAATTGCCGATGTGGTCACCATCCACGAGGATGCCGACGGCCACATTGATATCGAGCATCTAAAAGAGGAACTGGCTCGCTACGCCGATCGGCCATTACGTATTGCCTCGTTCAGTGCCGCAAGTAATGTCACCGGCATCGTCTCGGATACCGACCTGGTCAGCCAAATACTGCATGAAAATGGTGCACTAGCATTCTGGGATTTCGCTGCCGCCGCACCCTATGTCGATATCCACATGAATCCGCTGCCCGGAGTCAACCTGTTGGCTTACAAAGACGCTGTGGTTCTTAGCCCGCACAAATTCGTCGGCGGCCCCGGCACGCCGGGAGTACTAATTGTGCGCCGAGAGTTGCTAACCAACTCCGTTCCAGATCTGGTCGGCGGCGGCACCGTTTCCTATGTAAATCCACATGAGCATCGCTATCTCACCGATCGAGTGCATCGGGAGGAAGGCGGTACCCCAGCGATTGTCGAATCAATCAGGGCCGGCTTAGTTTTCCACCTCAAGCAAAATGTCGGCGTCGATGTCATTCGCGCGTACGAGGAAGACTTCGTAACCCGCGCGATCGCTGCTTGGAGTTCGAATTCAGCAATTCAGATCCTCGGCAATTTAGAGGCTGAGCGTTTATCGATCGTGTCTTTTGTTATCAAACGACCCAGTGATCGATACCTGCACCACAATTTTATTGTGGCCGTTCTCAATGATCTTTTCGGAATCCAAGCGCGCGGTGGCTGCTCCTGCGCCGGGCCATACGGTCACCGACTCTTGGGTATTAATGTCGAAAAATCACATGAGTTCGAACGCGAAATCACCCACGGCTGCGAAGGCATTAAGCCCGGGTGGGTTCGGGTTAACTTCAACTACTTCGTTTCTGAGGCCGTGTTTACCTACATCGTCCAAGCAGTTGACTTAATCGCCAAGCATGGCTGGCAGTTACTACCCGAATACCGTTTCGATACCGCTACCGGGCGCTGGCATCACCGGGGCGGCCCGGTCGAACCACCAATGCGGCTGCGCCAGCTCGCCTACGATCAAGATGGGGTGCTCACCTACCCGCACCAGCACGACCAAGCACCGGAGTCCGATCTGCAGGTCTACCTAGATGCGGCTGTCACTAGGTTCGCGGCGTTACCTAATCGGAATTTGGACGAGGATGCGGCACTTGTCTCTGCTGACTTCGAGCAATTACGCTGGTTCGACCTACCGGCTGTTTGTCTTGCCGCCGACAAGTAGCCCTGAACTATTTGCGCACGGTGATGGATATCGTCGCTGAGGTGCCTTCACTGATATCACCACGAGTCTGAGCAACCGCGCGATAGACGTACTCCCCTGGTTTTTTCAATGATGTCAACTTGATTTTTGCCACGCCCTTGGCATTGGTTCGATCTTTGCCAACCGTCCGCCAGCCATCACCGCGTTGAATTTGAACCAAAACCAACTGCTTAGCACGAGCCGGCTGCGCAACAACTCGAACCGTGAACTTTGTCTTGACTTTGATTTTTGACTTCGGTGTCGCCGCGCTTACGCTCGAGGCAACCTCGACCGGCACCGGATCACTGGCCTGCTCGGCGCGACCAACATCACCCGGTGCGTAAATTCGCCACTGACCAAACTCCGTAACCACCGGCGCAAATGCCACCGTGCCATCAGCCGCGGTGGCAGCCGACGCAATGTTGACCCAATCGGTAGCCCCTGCTTTTAAGAACTGCAGCGTGACGCCAAGGCCAGCCAACGGCGCACCGCCGGAGGTGACGGTCGATCCGATATTCATCGCCGTGTTAAAAGTGACCTTGGGTTCAGTGGCAATGATCACCTCGGTTGCAGCGGGGGCAAGTTGTGTTGCGTAGGTGCGAATCAGTGGCCACTGGCTTGGATCCTCACCGCCGATTGTCCAATAGGCAGCGGCCGACAAACCTAGGTCGCCAACGAGTTGGGTACGAGCCAACACCGCCTGTGGGCCAACCCACCACATGATCCGCCTAGCCGTACATGTCTGGCTGGCCCCTGAACTATTTGTCCACTGCACATTTTTGTCGTACTCGACCCAGTTCTCGGCCGAGGCCTCATCCCAAACGATGGATTCGGGGGTCACCCCTACCGAAGCCAGCAGCCCCGGTATCTCTGCATCGGTCGCCGAGGCCATTTTGGTCAATGAGTTGTATGCGCTAGTGCCAGCACTCGGGCAACTACCCGTAAGTTGATACTCACCAGCGGCACTCTTCTTGGTCCAGACTCGACCGTAGGTCGGGACCCCAATTTGTATCTTTGGCCCACCGGCCACCACAGCGCCGTACTGGGCCAATGCCCGCACCCAGTTGATCGGCGCGATGGGCCCAATTGCGTTGTAGTGATAGTCGTAGGCCATGATTCGAATTCGGTCCGCAAATGGAGCAATACCGGCCATGCTGTAGACCCAGTAACCGGTCGTAGCGCTGCAAGCACCCGCCAGCGAGCACGGTGGCGGGATAGTCACGGCCAGTAATTTGCCCTGGGCATGCAATGCCGCCCCAAGCTCCCGAACAAAAGCCGTCCAGTTCGGCTGCGTTGCGGCCCACGAGCTTGACCCATCGGAGAATGCGAATACTTCGTAGTCCAAATCAATACCATCGAAACCATTTGCTATGACCAGATTGACTATGTCGGACACATGCGCAGAGCGCTTCGCTGGATCAGCGAGCGCCGCGGCCATCTTGCCTTTGCCGGTGCCGTCGGCGATAGCCGGTAACACCGTTAAGCCCGCAGCTTTAAGTTGCGCCATAGCCCAGGCGATATTTGCTGCACCATTACCGAAGTTTGGATTTATCTTTATCTGCACCCCAGCGGGGCCGCCCACCAGCGCCGAATACCAAAAAGGCGAAACATCCGTGAGCAAATCCGCATTTGCGACCGCGGAGTTAATGCCTTGGGGCTTGCTCGGGCTGCTGACCCAGTAGGGAATCCAGCCACTTGCGATGCGCGCCGGGGCCGCGGTTGCGGTTGTTGGTGCAATGAGTGAAACGGCTAGGAGGGTGCTAGTGATTAACAGCCCGACGAGCACACGGCGCATCAACGAACTCCAAGATTGGGGGTGAAACCCCATTGTGCGTCATAACTGCCGAATTCCCGGAATCAGCGCAGGGCCCGGGCGATTTCACCGGCAGCCCGGGCCACTCTGGCACCCACATCGGCCTCATTTAGCTCCCGCAGCGACACCACCCCCACACTTGCTTCTAAGCCCGGAACGCCGGTTATTGGAACGGCGATCCCGTACGCACCCTGCGGGCCTTCACTGGTTGCGACAACCCACGGCGGATCAAGTGGACGACCCGCCGCTGTACGTGCAGCCAGCACGGCCCGGCCCGCCGCATTCGACTCGAGCGGTTGTCGGGCACCCATGCGATATGCCACATGCACATCTGACCTGGTTGGCTCCACCACCACAGCCGTCAAAGCTTCGGCGCCTTCAGCGATTGTCAAGTGTGCGGTTGCGCCTACCGCATCTGATAGCAAGCGCAGCGCAGGAAGCGCCACATCGCGAACAATTGGTTGAACTTGACGGCCCATGGTCAGTACTGCCAGCCCGAGGCGGCATTTCCCATCGCCTGATCTACGCAAGAGGGCGTGCTGTTCGAGGGTGACAACAAGGCGATAGACCACGGTGCGGCCAATACCTAGAGTTTGAGCCAACTCGGTGACAGTTAGTCCATCAGCGGACTCGGCAATGGCCTCAAGCACCCGGAGTCCCCTGTCAAGGGTTTGTGAAGTCTCAGCTGCCATGGCACAAATGTAGTGGCCCGCGGCATTCGCCGCGGGCCACTAGGAGTTAATCAAGCGAACTTGCTATTTCATTGCCCGCTTGGCTGCGGACTTCAGCGAGAACGAACTGATTATCTCGAAAATACCAATGATGATCAGCCAGATACCCACGATCCAAGCCAAGGTGACCAAGGAGATGCCCGGCCAAACCAAAATAACGACACCACCGATCAACATAACGATGCCACCGAAGATATTCCAACCACGGCCTTCTTTTTCTTCCGCACCCAAGAAGAGTGCACCGAAGCCGCGGAACAGGAAGGCGATACCGATGAAGATCGCCAAAATCTCAACTGCTTGGAAAGCACCGCGGAACATGAACAGACCCAAGATGATCGAAATTATGCCGGTAATGATGAGCAGGGTTCGCATACCGCCGGACAACCCGTGGGCGAATGCCCGTACGACCTGGAAGATACCTGAGATCAGCAGCCAAATTGCTAGCAAGATGGCAACCACCACGATGGAGGCTCCTGGCCAAACTAGCGCGATAACGCCGACGCCCAAACTGATAATACCCAAGAACAACAGCACCCACCAGTTACGACCGATCTGGCCCAAAGCAGTGGCCTCGATCTCATCGACCGATTGGCCCGAGTTCATAGTTGACATTTATTCCTCCACGCGTAGGGCAGGTGCCGGATGCACCCCTGCCCAAGCGTACGGACGAATATGGATAAAACCGGTCAGACGCACCATGACCACACCGCACTATTTAAGGATGCGGGCGAGGAATTCCTTTGTCTTCTCCTCCTGCGGACTACCAAAAACTGCCGCCGGCGTCCCCTGTTCGAGGACCACACCGGCATCAAGGAAGCAGACGCGGTCGGCCACTTCGCGGGCAAAACCCATCTCATGGGTAGCCATGATCAAGGTCAGGCCACCTTCTTTGAGTTCGCGGACGGTGTCGAGAACCTCGCCAACCAGCAACGGATCAAGAGCAGAAGTGATCTCATCGAAGAGCATCAACTCGGGCTCCATCGCCAGCGCGCGCACAATCGCCACCCGCTGGGCCTGACCACCTGATAGTCGATCCGGGTAATCACTGGCCTTGGCTGCGAGCCCAAACCGCTGCAGCAGAGTCATCGCCTGATCTCGGCACTCGGCGGCACTTCGCTTTAGCACTTTACGCGGGGAAAGTGTCACATTGTCCAGAACTGTCATATGCGGGAACAAGTTATAAGACTGAAAAACAATGCCGATGCGCCTGCGCACCACATCCATGTCAGTCTTGAATCCGGTCACATCTAGATTGCCATCAAGCGTAATGTGCCCGGCATCAACATTTTCTAAACCATTGACACAGCGGAGCAAAGTCGACTTCCCGGAACCGGATGCGCCGATCAGCACCACAGCCTCATGGCGATCAACTGAAAGATCCAGACCTCGTAAAACCGAGTGGTCGTCGAATGCTTTCCAGACCCCGGAAATATCAATTAGCGTGTCGGTCATGCGGTACCCGCCATGGTGCGCCGTTTACGCATACGCGCCTGTACCCAGTCAGCAAAACGAGTCATGGGGATGGTGAGTGCGATGAATATTAGGGCCGCGCCAACATAAGCCGTGTAGTTGAAGGTTGATGAAGCATCAATCTGTGCCTGACGTAGGACCTC
>SHUQ01000034.1 GCA_009694585.1 Candidatus Nanopelagicales bacterium
AAATGGCCCGTTTTTCGCCGCCGTGAAACTACCGTCAGCAAATGCTGCTGCGGCATTGTCGACCATAGTTGCTGGGCTAGGTGCGGCCGAAGGTGTGGCGACCACTTTGCCAACCCCTGAAATGATTCCGCTGATTGCGATGAATCCAGATGCATTCGGCGCCGATGGGACGGTGGCGACGATTATGATCACGCCCACTTCGGCGCCACAGGATGAAGAAACTGCAGCACTACTTGATCGGCTTCGTAGTGAGGTTAATCCGGGGCTCGAGGCCTCGACCGGTGCCGAGATCTATATTGGTGGCGCGCAGGCGATCACCTCAGACTTCACCACGGTGCTAACCGACGCGCTACCAATCTTCTTGCTGGTAGTTGCTGGCTTGGGGTTTTTGACTTTGGCGCTGTTATTCCATTCGCTGCTGGTGCCGCTCACTGCTGCAGTAACCAGTCTGATGAGTTTTGCGGCCGCGATGGGCATCACCGTGGCGGTATTCCAATGGGGCTGGTTGTCCGGGCCACTAGGGATAAGCGGAACCGGCCCGATCATGCCGTTTTTGCCCATCATGGTGTTCGCCATCTTGTTCGGGCTGTCGATGGATTACCAAGTGTTCTTGGTGACTCGGATGCAGGAGGAGTGGGCGCGCACCGGTGACAATGCGGCTTCGGTGCGACGAGGTCTAGCGGGTTCAGGTCGGGTGGTGATGATCGCTGCTGCGATCATGGCAAGTGTGTTCTTAGCTTTCGTGCCAACACCTGAAGCTACCATCAAGTTATTCGGTATTGCGCTGGCATCAGCGGTCATCATCGATGCGTTCTTAGTGCGCTTAGTGCTCGTGCCCTCGCTGATGTCGATTCTTGGCAAAGCCAATTGGTGGCTACCGGAATGGCTTGGTCGACTTTTGCCGCGCGTGCAGATTGAGCCTGGGGCTGATGAGATCGAAGACGACGATGACTTGCGCGGGGAAAAAAATGGTGAGGTTTCACGCCATCCAGTGTCTGTCTAAGTTCCAATTCCGTAAGATGTCGGCGTGAGCACAGTTTCTTCAGAGCCACTCGCCGATCGCGGGATTGCGTCAACCTATCAGGTTCGCACCTACGGCTGCCAGATGAATGTGCACGATTCAGAGCGCTTGTCGGGTTTACTTGAGGCGGCCGGCTATGTGCCAGCGCCCGCGGGGCAGGTGGCCGATGTAGTGGTATTCAATACTTGCGCCGTACGCGAGAACGCTGATAACCGGCTCTATGGCAATTTGAGTCACCTCGTGCCGGTTAAGGAAGCCAACCCCAGAATGCAGATCGCGGTTGGCGGTTGCCTGGCGCAAAAGGATCAAGGTGAGATCCTCCGCAAGGCCCCTTGGGTAGACGTTGTCTTCGGTACCCACAACATTGGATCGTTACCTATGCTGCTGGAACGGGCGCGAGTTGCGCAGGAAGCCCAGATTGAAATCAAAGAAGCGCTTGAGGTATTCCCCTCCAGTTTGCCAACCAAGCGCGATGCGGCCTACGCCGCTTATGTTTCAATCAGCGTCGGGTGTAACAACACGTGCACGTTTTGTATCGTGCCGGCACTGCGAGGCACCGAAAAGGACCGCAGGGTTGGCGACATCCTCTCCGAAATACACATGCTGGTGGATCAAGGTGTTCTGGAGGTCACCCTGCTTGGCCAGAACGTCAACGCTTATGGCGTCGAGTTTGGGGATCGGGAAGCTTTCGGCAAACTGTTACGTGCTTGCGGCGAAATATCGGGGTTGGAACGGGTTCGGTTCATGAGCCCGCACCCGCGTGATTTCACCGATGATGTCATTACAGCGATGGCTGAAACAGCCAATGTGATGCCGCAATTACATATGCCTTTGCAGTCTGGGTCTGATTCTGTATTGCAGTCGATGCGACGTTCATATCGCCAAGAGCGCTATCTAGGGATAATCGAGAAGGTTCGCAGCGCAATGCCGGCAGCCGCTATCACCACCGACATCATCGTCGGATTCCCTGGTGAAACCGAATCAGATTTTGAGCAAACAGTGCACGTCGTACGGGAGGCGAGGTTTGCGGGTGCCTACACGTTCTTGTATTCACAACGACCCGGAACTCCTGCTGCTTCAATGCCTGGGCAAATTCCGCACGAAGTCATGCAGGATCGTTACTTGCGATTAGTTGAAGTCGCAAACGATATTGCTTGGGCTGAGAACAAAGCCCTCGTTGGGCAAACCCTTGAGGTGCTGGTTGCCAATGGTGAGGGCCGAAAAGATGCTGAGACGGAGCGGGTGTCTGGACGGGCGCCCGATAACCGTTTGGTCCACGTGGCCATAGACACTCAAATTGGCGTGCCTCGCCCTGGTGACCTTGTCACCGCCGAGGTCACCCACGCTGCCCCACATCATCTGGTGGCCGATCGGGTGCTCTCGTTGCGGCGTACGCGAGCTGGTGACTGCAGTGAGCAGCCGGTAGACAAATCCGTGTTGTTGGGGTTGCCCGCCATGCGCCCGGTTTGAGGCTCCGATGAAGGTGCTCGCGATAGTTGGTCCAACCGCGGTGGGCAAGAGTGCATTGGCGATCGCCGTCGCGAAACGTTGCCGCGGTGAGATCATAAACACCGATTCGATGCAACTCTATGTCGGAATGAATATTGGCACGGCAACACCAAGCCTCGAGGAACGCGATGGCATTCCGCATCACCTTGTTGATATTTGGCCACCAGATCATGAGGTTGCAGTCGCAGAATTCCAGCAATTAGCGCGTTCGGAGATCGATGACGTAATTTCCCGCGGTGCACAGCCGATAGTTGTTGGTGGTTCGGGTCTGTACGTTGCCGGCGTGTTAGATGATTTGAAGTTTCCGGCCACCGACCCCAAGGTGCGCACGCTTTTGGAGGCGGAGTTACTTTCTGTGGGCCCAGCGGCGATGCACGCGAAGTTATTGGCGCTGGACCCGGTGGCCGCGGCAGCGATCTTGCCGACTAATGGCAGGCGCATCGTCCGGGCCCTTGAAGTTATAGCGCTAACCGGAGAGCCATTCGTTGCAACCTTGCCACCGCCGGTCTCAGTTTATCCAACGGTACGCATTGGACTCGAAATTGCACGGCCGGAGCTCGATGAACGAATTGCGCAGCGGGTGCAAGCTATGTGGGATGCTGGTTTCGTTCAAGAGGTGCGTGAACTGGGTGCGGCTGGGCTAGCGAATTGGCGTACTGCATCTAGGGCCCTGGGGTATTTACAAATATTGGCGTATTTGAACGGTGACTGCACGGAGCCGCAGGCAAGGCAAGCGACCATCGATGCGACGATAAAATTCGCGCGCCGCCAGCAACGCTGGTTTCGCCATGACGAACGAATCAATTGGATCAACTACGACTCTTCGGATGCGGCCGCTCGGGTTTTGGCGGCTCTAGGGTTAGAGACTTTGACGTAGTACTCCGTCCCGAGCAGCATGGCAGCTAACGGCCCCGGAATCTGAGTTAGCACCGCGAGGGTGCGCATAGTCCCATCGGCCCCAGCCTGTGATGCGTGGGCTCGCAGGGCTTGGCGCTTGGCGCCCATGAAAGGTCGAATATCCACCCGGTGGGTTATCTCAGCCCTTGGCGTCCAGGCTTCGTCGAATTCGCTTTCGTCCCAGTCACTTGGGGTGAGGTGCAATTTGGCGGCGATCCGCACCGCCTTTGCGATGGGCTCGCGCGGCAAGGTGGCTTCGAATAGTTGTGGTGGGCGGTGCGCGAATACGGCAGCAGTCCGGGTCACCCGATGGACCTGCAGATGGTCGGGGTGCCCGTAACCCCCGGCCCGGTCATAGCCAATGAGAATGTCGGCATCCTCCTCATCCAAGATTGCGGCGATCTCCTTACCTACTTTGAAGCGGTCTAGGTGGGCAAAGCCTGTGGGGTGCTCACCGGTTAGCCCAGAGTCCGGGTGATTCAAAGTCACCACCCGATGGACCCCGAGGGCATCGGCGGATGCCGCCAACTCGGCCTGACGTTGCAGCCCGAGCCCATCGCTTAACTGAGTCGAGGTAAGGCCGGCTTCGCCATTTGTCGCCACGATTAGCACCACCCGCTGACCTTCGGCCACCGCCCGGGCCATGGTTCCAGCGGTAAGTAGGGCCTCGTCATCTGGGTGCGCGTGCACGAAGACCAAGGTGTGCGGCGGGTGGGGCGTCATGATGGACACATTGTGCCGTACGGTCCCAGAGTGAGAATTGCGCATGTCAGTGATTGCTACTTGCCCCGCACGGGCGGTATTGAGTCACAGGTGCGCGCCTTGGCTATGGCGCAGGTTGCGGCCGGGGATCAAGTACGCGTTATTACCGCCACCCCTGGTCACGGTGGGGCGCCAACGCGGCCGGAAATTCTTGATGGTGAGCAGTTAGATGGTATTCAAGTGCATCGCGTGTCGATGCGATTGCCATTTGACCTCCCGATTCATTTTCGCACTCGTACCAGCATCGTCGATCTACTGACTGCAAATACCGCGGACGTGGTTCATGTGCATGCGGGGGTGATTTCACCGTTTGCTTGGGGAGCCTTGCGAGCAACACACGAACTAGGAATCCCAACACTTGTGACTGTGCATAGTATGTGGGGCCCAATTGCCCGCCCCGGATTTAGAGCAACATATGTGATCGGTCGCCTATCGCGATGGGGTATGCAGGTCTCCGCGGTGAGTCGAAGTGCTGCTGATCTGATCGCTGCTGCGGTGCCAGGAGTTGGTGAGGTACTCGTAGTACCCAATGGGATCGATCCGAGTAGTTGGCAAATCGAGCGAATGCCTAGTGACGACAGTGAACTTAGAGCTGTGACAGTTATGCGATTTGCTCCTAGAAAACGAGTAATCGCGTTACTTCGAATTATCGAGTTGGCAAGACGCAGCAGTCCGGGAATTCGGTTGACGATCATTGGCGATGGCCCAGATCGCCCACGTGCCGAAAAGTTCGCAAGAGATCATGGGTTGTCTGGTGCCGTCACATTTACCGGGTATCTTGACGTTGATGGCATCAAATCTGTGTTTGCGGTCAGTGATGTGTTCATTCAGCCGTCCATTAAGGAGTCCTTCGGGTTGGCTGCTTTGGAGGCGCGAAGTGCTGGTCTACCGGTACTAGCGCGCGAGGGGACCGGGACCACGCAGTTCATCACCGATGGCATTGAAGGCCTAATCGCTTCGGATGATGCCGGACTGGCGCACGCTCTTGTTCGACTTGCCCGAGATCGCCAACTCCTTAACTCCCTTTGCGCTCACAATGTTTCTACGACTCCCGCGGAGACTTGGCCCGCAGTGTTGAATCAGGTGCGACTTGGGTATGGCGCCGCAATGGATCGAATGGGCAACTAGAATGCTGTAATGGCTCGGTTAAGCGAAGTGAAGTTCATCAAGGGCCATGGCACGGGCAATGACTTTTTGGTCATTCCAGATATCGATGGGTCACTTGATCTAACTGCAGCACAGGTGCGGTTTCTTTGTGATCGGCATAAGGGCATCGGCGCGGATGGTATTTTACGGGTGGTGCGCACGAAGCACTTACTAGAATTTATTGATCAAGCGGCCGGTGCCGAGTTTTTCATGGATTATCGGAATGCAGACGGCAGTTTAGCTGAGATGTGCGGCAACGGTGCCCGGGTTTTCGTTCGCTATCTAGATGCCACCGGCCTCATAACCGATAGCGAAGTTAATATCGCCACCCGCGGCGGACTCTATGCCGCGACGATGAACTCCGACCTAAGTGTCACCATCGACATGGGGTGCGCCTTGTCACCGGAGTCGATTAGTGGTGCCTCTGTGCTTATTGGGGAGCGCAGCTGGCCTCTAGTTGCGGTAAAGGTCCCCAATCCACATGCGGTCGTATTTGTTGACGAGCTAGCTGATGCCGGCGCGTTATTGGTGGCTCCCGAAGTGACTCCAGCCAATACCTTCCCAGATGGGGTCAACGTGGAGTTTGCAGTGGAGTTGGCGGCGGGCCGCGTGGCGATGCGAGTTTTCGAGCGCGGGGTGGGACAGACCCAAAGCTGCGGTACGGGTGCCTGTGCGGTTGCGTGGGCTAGTGCCCGGCGCCACGGGGAGCCGGCACTACCGCTGACCACAATCGTTGAAGTGCCTGGCGGCACGGTGTCCGTCACCGAAACCGCCGAAGGGCACCTCTTATTGACCGGCCCGGCCGACCTAGTGGCCCGCGGCTCGGTCCTGCTGCCTTGACCATCCCGTGGATGGCCATTTGGGGGATCGCGGTTCACATGACACCCTTAGCAGCACATGAATCCTGATGATGGCTTCACCTACGAATCCTCGACCTACGACAACTCGACCTACGACGATGAGTCGTCGATGGCTGGACTAGATCTTGCTGAGCGTCATGCCCTGCGTCGGGTAGCTGGGCTCTCAACCGAACTCCAGGACGTTACCGAGGTTGAGTACCGGCAGGTGCGGCTGGAGCGTGTCGTGCTCGCCGGAGTTTGGACAGCTGGCACGGTTCGCGAAGCCGACCGGAGTTTGGCGGAGCTGGCGCTATTGGCCCAGACAGCCGGGTCGGTCGTGTTGGAGGGCGTGATCCAAAGGCGCGATACCCCAGATCCGGCGAGCTATCTTGGTTCGGGCAAAGCCGAAGAGCTTCGTGAGATCGTAATTGCTACTGAGGCCGATACCGTAATTTGTGATGGTGAGTTAACACCGGGTCAACTTCGAAAACTTGAAGAGATTGTGAAAGTCAAAGTCGTTGATCGCACTTGGCTGATTCTTGACATCTTTGCGCAGCACGCGCGCAGCCGCGAAGGTAAGGCACAAGTGAGTTTGGCACAGATGCAATATTTGTTACCGAGGCTTCGCGGTTGGGGTGAATCGCTTTCGCGCCAGGGGGGTGGTCGCGCAGGTGGAGCTACCGGGGGAGTTGGCACCCGAGGGCCCGGTGAGACCAAGATTGAGACCGATCGGCGTCGAATTCGAATGCAGATGACGAAACTTCGACGTGAACTCAAAGAAATGGAGAAATCCCGCACCACCCAGCGGGCAGCCCGGCACCGTGCCGGTATCCCCGCCGTGGCGATCGCCGGCTATACCAACTCGGGTAAGTCAAGTCTGTTGAATCGCATGACGGGTGCAGGAGTTTTGGTTGAGAACGCGCTGTTTGCAACCCTCGATACAACTGTTCGTAAGACTCGCACTCCAACGGGCCGGGATTACACCCTGGCCGACACCGTTGGGTTTGTGCGGCACCTTCCACATCAACTTATTGAGGCCTTTCGGTCGACCCTTGAAGAAGTAAAGGACGCGGATCTTATTTTGCACATTGTCGACGGATCCGATGGTGCGCCTTTGGAGCAGATAAGTGCGGTACGTGAAGTACTGAATGAAATCGATGCCGGCAATGTGCGAGAACTGATTGTCATCAATAAGTCTGATATCGCAGATCCGGAGAACGTTGCGGAGTTGCTTCGAGTTGAGCCGCATGCCTTCGTGGTGTCAGCAAAGACAGGCGAGGGGATTGCTGAACTGCTTTTGGCGATCGAGGCGGACTTGCCAAGACTGCTTCGCGACATCGACGTTGTCATCCCATACCAACGCGGTGACCTAATATCTAGGGCACACTCCCAAGGGGACGTTCTCACCGTCGAACATGTTGAGGCCGGCACCCATATCACCGCTCGAGTGCCCGAACGCCTCGCGACCGAGTTGCTGCAGGCGGCAAATGAGTAACCGGGTAGCAATAAATGATGCGCTGGACCTAGTAGTTGAAACCATCGGTGGCGATTCGCGCGAGGGTCAGCACCTAATGGCCAATGCGGTCGGCGGGTCGTTCGCGGGCGCTGGTCACCTAATTGTGCAAGCTGGCACTGGCACGGGTAAGTCGATGGCCTACCTAATCCCGGCCGCCCTTTATGCCATTGAGCACCAGCAGGCCATCGTGATCGCCACGGCAACTCTGGCTCTGCAAAAGCAATTGATGGACCACGATCTGCCCTTGATGGCTAGTGCTCTTGAGCCAGTACTGGAACGCCCGATTACCTATGCGGTTCTCAAGGGCCGAAATAACTATGTCTGCCTTCAGAAACTGCATGGTTCGATACCCGAGGATGAAAGCGCGGCCCTATTCAGCGCCCCGAAGAGTGCACTTGGTGAGCAGGTGGTGGCGGTGCGCGCGTGGGCGGAGCAGACGAGCACCGGAGATCGTGATGAGTACCCGGATGAGATTGATCCGCGAGTTTGGCGCAGTTTGTCGGTTGGCCGGCGCGAGTGCATCGGTGAGACGAAATGCAGTTTCGGCCAGGAGTGTTTTACGGCAAAGCGCCGGTTGATTGCCCAAGAGTCTGACATTGTCGTCACTAACCATGCGATGCTCGCAATTGATGCCCTTGAAGGCATCCCGGTGCTGCCAGAGCATGCCGGCGTGGTCATCGACGAAGGCCACGAACTTGTTGACAGAGCAACGGCGGCCGTTACCGGGGAGCTTTCGGTGGCCATGGTGGAGAAGGCGAATTCCCGCAGCCGCAAACTACTGGACCCGCAAAGTGTTGAACTCTTGCAGCGGGCCGCCGATGGTCTTGATGACGCACTTAGGCTCACTTCCGCCGAGCTCGCCGGCCCCACGCGCCTAGATCCAATTGACCGAGACCTAGTGCTAGCGCTTACGTTGATTCGTGATGCCTGCTCTAATGCCATGACGAGATTGAATGCAGATAAAGACAAAGACACCGACGTACTAGCGGCCAAGCAACAAGCTCGAGGTGCTCTCGAGGATGTGCATGATGTTGCTGGGAGCTTGTTGACCGCAGGTGTCCATGACGTCGTGTGGCTCGATCCCGGTGAAAACCGGGCGGCGGTTTTGAAAATGGCGCCGCTGTCGGTGGCCAGTCTCTTGCGCGAAGCGCTATTTAGTAAGACTCCAGTTGTCATGACAAGTGCAACTTTGACCGTGGGTGGGGTTTTTGATGCCCTGGTTATGTCGCTTGGGCTCAGTGATCAATTGGTCACCACCATAGATGTCGGCTCACCATTTGATCACGCGGCGCAAGGGATTTTGTACGTCGCTGCGGATTTACCGGCCCCCGGTCGCGATGGTGTAGCGATGGAAGCCCTTGACGAATTGGCTGAGCTGATTGAAGCTGCAGGGGGTCGCACCCTTGCCCTATTTTCGAGTTGGCGTGGGGTCGAGCGGGCCGCGGATTTCCTGCGGGTTCGCCTTGATACCAAGGCCACACCGCTGCTGGTGCAACGTAAAGGTGATGCGGTGGGCTCATTGGTGCAAAAGTTTGCCGCTGACCCGTCGACGGTGCTGCTTGGCACGGTTTCGCTGTGGCAAGGGGTCGATGTGCCGGGGGAGTCATGTATTTGCGTAGTGATTGACCGGATTCCCTTCCCGAGGCCCGATGACCCGCTCATGGCAGCAAGGCAGCGCGCCGTTGACGACGCAGGAGGTTCTGGGTTCCGTTCTATTGCGGTACCGAAGGCCGGGCTGCTTTTGGCGCAGGGGGCGGGCCGACTAATTCGGGGCATGGACGACAAAGGGGTGGTCGCGGTACTTGATTCGCGGCTGGCCACGGCCGCGTACGCACGGGCGCTGCGGGCCAGCTTGCCGCCCTTTTGGTACACCACCGATCGCGCCAAAGTGGTTGGGGCATTGGAGCGCTTGCGCGATGAGGCGCCGAGCCGAAGTTAGCCTTGCAGTGCATGTGCACTCTAACTACAAGCGGCGCAAAACCGATACAACTTTACCCATTATTGATGCTTCATCACCAAGGATCGGTGCATACGCTGGATTGTGCGGCATTAGCCAAACATGGCCATCGCGACGTTTGAAGGTCTTAACAGTGGCCTCATCATTTAGGAGCGCGGCCACGATGTCGCCGTTGTCGGCGGTGGGCTGTTGCCGAACGACCACCCAATCCCCATCGCAGATGGCGGCATCGATCATCGAGTCGCCGACTACCTTGAGTAAGAAGAGCTCTCCATCACCAACAAGGTCACGTGGCAGGGGGAAAACGGCTTCCACTTCTTGTTCGGCCAGAATTGGGCCACCGGCCGCGATGCGGCCTAGCAGCGGCACGTACGCCAAATTGGGATCCTCAATCTGGCTTTTGACTAGGCGAAGGCCAGCAGGGGCGGCTTCGGCTGGGCTTGCGGGCTCGGCAACTACCAGGGCCCGGGGCCGGTTTGGGTCACGGCGTAAATAGCCGAGTCTTTCCAACGTACCAAGTTGGTGCGCCACGCTGCTCGGGGAAGTAAGGCCGACCCCCTCACCGATCTCGCGGACACTGGGGGGATAGCCCTGACGCTCGACGGTCTCACGGATGACATCAAGGATGGCCCGCTGCCTTGGCGTAAGGCCGGACTCATCTGGTGGGCCATCAGGCAGTTCGGTCACTCGAGTAGCCACAGGAGGCTCCAATCGCTAAGCGGGGTGCAGCTACCCGGCAAAACTCGGCCAAATCCGGTAAAAACCGGCCAAAGCTGTCGAATGTCAGACCCCAGGTTCAAGGTAGGACCGAACCTACCGAATATTTCCAAAAAATTCAAACATATGTTCGAATGTCGACTGGACGTGTCGCCTGGTTCGTGCTACAAATCGTACATGTGTTCGATAGTACACCTGTTCGAATGCCAGTCAACTAAGCCAGCCCACCAAGGCTAGTACCGAAAGGACAACACCATGGCAAGCACTGCGCCCTTCCCCGCGCCCCGCCCCGTTCATCGGTCGCACCCACATACCGCCGCCTTAACTATCCGATTGACTACCAGAGGCCGGGTATTACTGCTAGTGGTAACGATTTTGGCCCTGTTCACCGTGGTGGTGGCAAGTGGCCGACTCACGGCCGAAGCGACTTCACCCCAGGTTTCCACCCAAGGGTCACTTGACCGGCCCCGGCCGGCCGCCGCGGTAGTAGTGGTGCAACCGGGTGAGTCTTTATGGTCGATTGCCCAACAGGTGGCACCTAATAGTGATCCCCGTGAAATCGTGAGCCGAATCCGTGACCTCAATGGCCTGGCAGATGCCGTGGTCACCCCGGGGCAAGCGGTGCTGGTGCCCGTAGTTGATTAGTTGTCGTTCTTAACTCGATGACTTCAGCACTCGGCAGGACTAACATCAAGTTTCTAGTGCACTCGCGACCCCGATGGAGTCCCCATGTCTGCAGTTGGCCGGTATCGCGTTGAGCGGGTTGCCGGTGGGGTGCGCAGCGAGGTAGCCGATGAGGTTGCTGTTGAAGAACCACTGGAAATTCGAATAGCAGGTTGCCCGCCGTGGTTGACAATGCGAACTCCCGGGGATGATATTGATCTAGCCCTCGGCTGGTTGGTAAGTGAAGGTGCGATTACCACTGCCGAAGAAGTTCTGACGGCTCAAGAGCGCAGTGGTGGTGAAGGTCTGGATCGAGCTACCTCGGTCGACGTCACCTTGGGGGCTGGAGTTAAACCGCCACTAGCTCGAGCCTATCCAGCGAGCAGTAGTTGTGGGGTTTGTGGCTCCGATGCGAATCTTGATGTGTTGAGCAAGTGTCGTTGGCCACTAGCCGGAGTAGAAACTAGTGTTACTGCCAGCACCCTCGTGGGTTTCCCGGAGCAATTGCGGGCGGCGCAGCGTGGTTTCGGCCGCACCGGTGGGTTACATGCGGCCGGGCTATTCGATGCGAGTACCGGGAAAGCGCTGATCGTTCGGGAGGATGTGGGTCGCCACAATGCCGTGGACAAAGTCATCGGCTGGGCCCTACGTGAGGGCCGGTTGCCAGGTTTTGGCTTGGTACTGCAGGTCACTAGTCGAGCTTCCTTCGAATTGGTGCAGAAGACGGCAGCCGGCGGCATCCCAATACTGTCTTCGGTTTCTGCACCCACCTCGATGGCAATTGAATTGGCGCGGGCGACCAACGTGACGTTGGCGTGCTTCGTCAGAGAGTCGACATTTAATATTTACGCAGAGCCCGCTCGAGTTATCGGGTCGTCATGACCGCTGTCCATGCGCACGATCTCGCCTACGTGATTTTGACAGGTGGGCGCAGCACTCGTTTCGGGACGAACAAGTCCGGTGCGAAAGTTGATGGGGTCGCGTTACTTGATCGACTTGTTGATGGCTTGCCGAATACACCGAGTATTATTGGCGCCGACATCCAAGGTGGCCCGGCCGCCGCCATCAAGGCGGCACTTGACGCCATCGGTGCGCCATGGGTTGCGGTGGTGGCGGTTGATATGCCGTTTGCGCCGGCAATTATTGAGTATTTAGCGCAATTGATCGACGGGACGCGAGCCGATGGTTTCATTCCCATCGATGCGATGGGCAAACAACAGTGGTTATGCGGTATCTACCGGACGACAGCGCTGCGAACTGCGATGGTGAATTTCGGTCCGGTGGTGGACGCGCCACTGCATAAAGTGCTGACGTCAATGTATTTGGACTTAGTGCAATTACCCGGTGAACTTGCCAGCTTGCTTGTTGATATTGATACACCGGCGGATCTAGAACGCGCTGAACTCTTGGCCCAAGGGAAAGGAACTGAGAGGTGACAAACACTCAAAATTGGGTGGACGCGGTGAGCCGGGAACTGGGGGTCAGCACCCCCGTGGATGTTGCGGCCTTACTTGACCTAGCCAAAGTCGCGGCACATCAAGTGGAACGACCGGCCGCCCCGCTGACCACCTACCTGCTTGGGTATGCCGTTGGGCAAGGGCTGGACCCGGTGCTGGCAACCCGCAAGATCACCGAATTGGCCGAATCCTGGCCCGCTGGCCCCCTGCCGCCGGGTCCGGGGCAAAAGTAGGGGCGGCGCGCCGAGGCTGGCATCTTGCGTTCTGGCGAAATCCCCGCTACCTTCAGGAACCCAAGATGTAGTAGTTACAGCCAGGTGGTTCCTCCACAGGTTGTGGTTACAGCTTCACAGGATATCCACAGGACGTCCCCATGATCGGTCCCGCGGCTAGGTGAAGTTTCCGGCAAGATGTGACGCAAGTGAAACGAGTGAAGGGAGGTACCCAAGGTGAGATGCCCATTTTGCAAGGAAGATGACTCCCGGGTGGTTGACTCCAGAACCACCGATGAAGGCGCGGCGATTCGCCGCCGCCGCGAGTGCGCCTCCTGCGGCCGGCGGTTCACGACTGCTGAGAACACCGTGTTGATAGTGGCCAAGCGTTCGGGAGTTCAAGAGCCATTTAGTCGCGCCAAGGTGATCGGTGGGGTCCGCAAGGCCTGTCAGGGTCGCCCGGTCAGCGAGGATGATCTGGGCCGATTAGCTCAGCGCGTTGAAGATGCCGTTCGTGCCGCCGGCATCGCCGAGATCCCGGCCATGGAAGTTGGTCTAGCGATCCTTGGTCCGCTGCGCGAACTCGATGAGGTCGCTTACTTGCGCTTTGCTTCGGTGTACCGGTCCTTTGACAATCTAGAGGATTTTGAGGCCGAGATCGCGCTCCTGCGGGCTGAGGGCGAGCCACTTGGCCAAGAACCGGTCAACACGAAGTCCAACACCAGGCCCACCACAAAGTCTTCCCAGTCCAGCTAACCGCGCGACACGAAAGGCACCATGATGACGATAACCACCAGCACACCTGCCGGGTTCATTCACAACACCTTGCATAAGCCGGGCCTTGTCATGGAGCGCGTTTACACCACCGAAGGCTTACACCCATACGATGCCGTCAATTGGGAGCGCCGCGATGTGGTGCAAAATAACTGGAAGACCGGCGAAGTGGTTTTCGAGCAACGCGGAGTCGAGTTCCCTGACTTCTGGAGCGTTAACGCATCAACGATCGTTACCACGAAGTACTTCCGCGGTGCAGTTGGCACCGAGGAGCGCGAGTGGAGCCTAAAGCAGCTGATCGACAGAGTGGTGCTGACCTACACCAAGGCCGGCAAGGAACACGGGTATTTCCGCACCGATAAAGATGCGGAGATTTTCGAGCATGAGCTAACCCACATGTTGGTAAATCAGGTATTTAGCTTTAACTCCCCGGTGTGGTTCAACGTCGGCACCGTGTCACCGCAACAGGTCAGCGCCTGCTTCATTCTAAGTGTTGACGATCGCATGGAGTCGATCCTTAACTGGTACCGCGAAGAGGGCATGATCTTTAAGGGCGGTTCTGGGGCAGGCCTAAATCTCTCGCGCATCCGATCGAGCAAGGAGCTACTTAAGTCATCCGGCGGTACCGCATCGGGACCGGTGTCTTTCATGCGTGGCGCGGATGCATCAGCGGGCACCATCAAATCTGGGGGCGCAACACGTCGGGCTGCAAAGATGGTTGTGTTAGATGTGGATCACCCCGATATCGAAGAATTCATCGAGACGAAGGTCCGCGAAGAAGACAAGATCCGAGTGCTTCGCGATGCCGGCTACGATATGGATCTTGGTGGCAAGGATATTTCTAGTGTGCAATACCAAAATGCCAACAACTCGGTCCGGGTATCTGACATTTTCATGCAGGCGGTCGAAAATGGTGAGCCATTTGGTTTGACCGCCCGTACCGATGGGCACGTGGTCGAAACCGTTGACGCCAAGACCTTGTTCCGTACCATGACCGAAGCGGCTTGGGCGTGCGCTGATCCGGGTATTCAGTACGACGATACGATCAATGATTGGCACACCAACCCTGAGACGGGCCGCATCAATGCGTCGAACCCATGCTCGGAGTACATGAGCCTTGATAATTCATCCTGCAACCTAGCCAGCCTGAACCTGCTAACTTTCTTGAGCGATGATGACACGTTTAACGCCGAGCGCTTTGCCAAGGCCGTCGAAATCATCATCACCGCGATGGATATCTCGATCTCCTTCGCGGATTTCCCAACTGAGCCAATTGCCGATACCACCCGCAAGTACCGCCAATTAGGCATCGGCTACGCGAACCTTGGAGCGCTCTTAATGGCTACCGGCTTACCGTATGACTCAGATGGCGGCCGCACCTTAGCCGCAGCAATCACATCGGTTATGACGGGCACCGCATACAAGCGCAGTGCTGAGCTAGCCGGCATCGTTGGGCCGTATGAGGGCTACGCCCGCAACGAGACCGGTCATAAGCGCGTGATGCGTAAGCACGCATCGGCCAATGACAATGTGCGTTGCGTGACCACCTTAGATACCGCAATCATGAAGGTGGCTCACCGTCAGTGGGAGCAAGGGCTCAAGATCGGCGAGAAGAACGGCTGGCGTAATGCGCAGGCTTCAGTACTCGCGCCGACCGGCACCATCGGGTTTATGATGGACTGCGACACCACTGGCATTGAGCCGGACTTCTCCCTAGTGAAGTTCAAGAAGTTAGTTGGCGGCGGGTCTATGCAGATCGTCAATCAGACGATCCCGCGGGCACTTCGTCGCCTCGGTTATACCGAGGAGACCATTGAAGCCATTGTTGAATTTATCGCCGAGAATGGCCACGTAATTGACGCACCAGGGCTAAAGACCGAGCATTACCCGGTGTTCGACACCGCGATGGGGGTGCGCTCGATCACTCCGATGGGCCATGTGCGCATGATGGCCGCTGTTCAGCCGTTCATCTCAGGGGCGATTTCTAAAACGGTCAATATGCCGCAGTCGGCGACGATCGAAGAAGTAGAAGAGATCTACTTCCAAGGCTGGAAGTACGGCCTAAAAGCGCTCGCGATCTATCGTGACAATTGCAAGGTCGGCCAGCCTTTGTCTGATGGCTCGGCGGCAAAGGTCGACGAGATTGTGGACGCGACCGCGGCGGCGATTGCCAACCTGGTTGCGCAGCCAACGCGGCGGCGATTGCCCAAGTCGCGTCCGAGTTTGACCACAAGTTTCTCGGTAGCTGGCGCCGAGGGCTACATGACCGCGGGTAGCTACCCCGATGACGGTCTCGGCGAGGTCTTCCTCAAACTAGGTAAGCAAGGCTCAACCCTTGCTGGTGTCATGGACGCGTTCTCGATTGCGATCAGCATCGCGCTGCAGTATGGCGTGCCGCTAGAGGCCTTCGTCAGCAAGTTCGTTAACATGCGCTTTGAGCCGGCGGGGATGACCGATGACCCCGATATTCGGATTTCGCAGTCGATCATGGATTACATCTTCCGGCGCCTCGCGTTGGACTACCTGCCTTATGAAAAGCGGGCGGCCCTAGGTATTCAAAGTGCCGATGAGCGTGCGGCAACGGTTGAAGCGAACTACGCACAGTACGCGCCGGCTGCTTCAGCGGACCTCGATGTCGATATCGCTGAGGTCGCAGATGTGGCGGAAGTGGAGGCAGCCGTAGAGCCAGCCCCGGTGAAATTAGTCAGCAAGGCGCACTCCAGCACCGAATTGCTCGAGGAGATCACGGGCACCGCGTCTGATGCGCCGCTTTGCATGACCTGCGGCATCAAGATGCGCCCAGCGGGTAGCTGCTATGTCTGTGAAGGGTGTGGCAGCACTTCAGGGTGCAGTTAATCGGTGATCAAGACGCGAGTAGGTAGCTTTTGGTATTCTGCGCCAACACCTCAATTTAGGGAGAATCGCTTACATGGACCTCGGAGAATCTATTTGGACTTTGCTGGTTATTTTTCTAATGATCATGTTTTTCATGATCTTCTTCATGGTCGTGCTGGATCTGTTCAGCGACCACCAAGAAAGCGGCCTGGCCAAGGCAGTCTGGATCATCTTCTTGATCTTGATCCCGCCGCTGACCGTGCTGATCTACGTCATTGTCCGGGGCAATGGGATGGCTCAGCGCCGGCAAAAGCAGGCCGATCAGATGCAAAGTGACCAGAAGGCTTATATCCAGTCAATTGCTGGAACTGCCTCACCAGTCGACCAAATTGCTTCG
>SHUQ01000035.1 GCA_009694585.1 Candidatus Nanopelagicales bacterium
TCACCGGTCAGTGCATAAACCACCCGGGCACGTTTGGTGGTGGGGCCATCGACCGCGTTCAATTGCTCGATCCAGCCACGATCTTGTAGTCGCCGCAAGCATGGGTATAGCGAGCCATATGACAGTGCGCGAAACGGACCGAGGATCTCGGCTAACGCCTTACGCAGTGCGTAACCGTGGAGTGGGCCCTCAGCAAGCACGCCCAAGGAGGCGAACTCCAGGAGATCCGTGCGGGTGGCCATGCGCTAACGATATATCGTCGGGATATATCCGTCAACAGGCAGCGGCCACTCTCGAAATGGTTTTTTTCACACCCGCGTGAGGGCACGCTGGTGACCTACGCGACCAGCCAGTTCGCGTGGGTGCGCTCGTTTTCGTTGTGAAACTGGCGAAAACCGCGGGTTTCACGACGAAAACGGGCGCACCCAGCAGTTGGCGGTGATCCGCGGCCGGTAGCCAAATCATCACGTAGGATCTTGGCTTATGGCCGTGCCCCGACGCTCCGGTGTGCGGGGCAGTGTCGTCCGCGGTGAACCCGGTAAGGGCACTAAGTCGAGTAGGCCAGCACCACTTGCTGAACCAGAGGATGTTGCAGACCCTGGGGCACCTAGGTCCGTCGTCGACTTCACACTGCAGCGCAGGAGCGCCTTGCACACCTTTTTCAACGGTGGCGCCTTGGGCAGCGAATTCTGCGATGCGGACACTTACCTGCTTCGGGCCGCAAAATTCCACGGTGAACCGACTGCACTGCCTTGCCCGGTTTGCCGGGATCTGGGCTTTGTAACAGTCACTTACGTATATGGCGATGAGCTCGGGCCTTACTCCGGTCGGGTCCGACACAGTGATGAACTTGGTGACATGACCACCCAGTTCGGCCGCTTCAAGGTCTATGTAGTTGAGGTATGCCAGCGGTGCCACTGGAACTATCTGACCAAGTCCTATGTCCTGGGTGACGGTGTGCCGAGGCGGGCTTTAGCCGCCCCCCGTGATCTCATGGAGGCCTAGGTCAGCCCTAGTCGGGCGGGCTTAACCCTTCCCCGTCAGTGAGGTCACCTTGAGCACCCCTCGTAAGCCCGCGAAACCGCGTGCGACTTCTGGGGCAAGTGGGCGCACCTCGAAGCCGAAGCGGCACTGGGTGCGCGGACTCGTCATCATTTTCGTGGTACTTGCCGCACTCGGAGTTGGTGCCTTTGCCCTCGCGGTATCCATGACCACGGTGCCGTCGCCGAATGAAGTGTCGACAAGTGAAGCGACCATCGTCTATTGGGCTGACGGTAAGACCGAACTTGGCCGACTCGGTGAAGCCACCCGGCGCAGTGTGGCGCTCGCGGAGGTTCCACTTGAGGCGCAGCATGCGGTGCTTGCTGCCGAAGACCGCTCTTTCTATGACCATGGCGGTGTTTCGCCACTTGGTATTGGACGCGCAGTGCTCAACAACTTGCAGGGAGGATCAACACAAGGTGGCTCGACAATCACCCAGCAGTATGCGAAGAATGCGTACCTAACACAAGATCGGTCGTGGAGCCGCAAAGCTAAAGAACTATTGCTGGCGTTCAAATTGGAGACCGTGGTATCTAAGGATCAAATACTCGAGGATTATCTAAACACTATTTATTTTGGCCGTGGCGCATATGGTATTGAGGCTGCGTCGATCGCGTATTTCGGCACGCCAGTTGAAAACATCGATGTTTCGCAGGCAGCAGTGCTTGCATCTGTCATCAAATCGCCGAACGGCCTTGCCCCCGAGGAGAACCATTCGGCGCTTAAGGCCCGATGGGCTTATGTTTTAGATTCCATGGTTGAGCAGGGTTGGTTGACACCACAGCAACGCAAAGCCGCGAAGTTCCCAGAGATCAAGAAACAAAAAGCCGGAAACCGCCTCGGTGGGCAAACCGGCTTCTTGCTGCAGGCGGTGACTAACCAGTTAATTACTTTAGGTTTCGATGAAACCGAAATTCAACGTGGTGGTTTGCGGATCACGTCCACATTCGAACAGGGCGCACAAAAAGGTGCAACCGCCGCGGTGCGCAAGGTGGGCCCTGATACGAACACAGAAGGGCTGCGGATTGGCCTAGCGGCGGTGCGCCCGGGAACCGGCGAAGTCGTCGCGATGTATGCAGGCAAGAATTTCATTAATGATCAGATCAACAACGCAACCCGCGAGTTTGCGCAAGCCGGATCAACCTTCAAACCATTTGCGCTGGCGGCAGCATTTGAACAGGGTGTGCCCCTTGGTACGGAACTAAATGGTGATTCACCATCGACGGTCAACGGCTACACCTTCTCCAATTATGGCGACAAGTCATACGGGCCGGTATCGTTGCTGCAGGCTACAGAGTTCAGCATCAACTCCGCGTATGTGCAGCTGGAGTCCGAGGTTGGCGTTGATGCGGTGGCGCAAGCGGCAATCCGCGCTGGTGTCCCCGACACGACACCAGGGCTAAACCTTGACAACCTCGACCTGACATTTGTGCTCGGCACCGCTTCGCCATCGGGTTTAAGTATGGCCAATGCGTATGCGACTTTCGCAGCAGGTGGAGTGCAATCCGACACGACATATATTATGAAAGTAATGGGCTTAAATGGTGGCTTACTTTATGAGTACGAGCCCAAGACGATGGATGCATTCGATGCGAATATTGCGAACAGCGTTAGCTACACCTTGAATAAGGTGGTCACCGATGGCACTGCATTCGCGGCGCAAAAACTTGGGCGCCCGGTAGCTGCTAAGACCGGTACCACGGATGGAAACAAAAGCGCATGGTTTGTGGGCTACACACCGCAACTTGCGACGGCGGTGCTGATGGCGAAGGAAGATGCCAGCGGAATGCCGGTTTCACTTTCTGGCACCGGCGGTCTGGGTACCGTGACCGGTGGCTCATATCCCGCGGCGATCTGGACAGCTTTCATGACCGCGGCGCTGCAAAATGAACCGGTGATTGATTTCACCGCTCCGACGGGTGACCTCACGAAAGCACCGGATTGCCCCTTAATCATGCCGACCGACGGCACGCCGATACCGGTTGGCTGCCCCACCCCGAGCATTATTGAATTCGGCCCCGAGCCCACCGTCGAATCCTCCGCCAGTGCTGCGCCGATACCAAGTGATGGCGCCCCGGCGCCAATCCAGCCCGGTGATCAAACTGCACCAGACCCGGGAAGAGCACCAGCACCAAGTGATGGTCCACCGGCGCCACCGACCGATGAGGCGGTACCCGGATGACAAAACAAATTGTCGAACCATCACATGCTGACTCGATAGTGGGAGGTGGTAGTGATGCGATCGGCGGCCCGATCGGTCGGTTTCGTAGCGCGGGCAATTGGTGGAATCCGTTACGTGTGGTGATCACACTCTCCGCTCTGGTTTACGCTGTTGGCTATCTCCTTGATTTATCGTGTCGGAGTTCGGGCTGGGTATCGCCAGAGAACTACGAACACTTGTGTTACTCAGATATCCCACCCCTTTTCTCCTTGCGCGGGTTCGCCGACGGTTTCCTTCCATATTTGCAAACCGCACCTGGTCAAACCCCCCTTGAGTACCCGGTCATCACCGGGGTGTTCATGCAGATCGCGGCGATGGTTACCCGCGTTGTCACTGCGGTCACGCCAAGTACTCCGGAGAGTACCGTTTTCTTCGATGTCAACGTCGTGCTGCTTTTCATCCCCTTGGTGGTTGCTGTGATCGCCACGGCGCTGACCGTGCGCCGGCGCCCATGGGATGCGGCGATGTTCGCCCTTGCTCCAGGTGTGCTTTTTGCAGCCACCATTAATTGGGATCTATTACCACTTGCATTCGCCGGAATTGCGCTGCTGCTGTGGTCGCGTAACCGTCCATTCGCGGCGGGCTTGTTACTTGGTCTTGCGGTGGCTGCAAAGTTTTATCCCGTGCTGTTCCTCGTTGCTTTCTTGGTATTGACGATTCGCACGGGCAAGTGGCGACCATTTGCGGCACTGGTGGGTGGCACTGCACTTACCTGGTTGATGGTGAATGTGCCGTTCATGGTGGGTAACTTCGATGGTTGGGTGTTTTTCTACACCTTCAGCCAGGCACGTGGTCAAGATTTTGGATCATTTTGGTTCGCACTCACCGAACTGGAATTGCCGAGTGTGCCAAGTGACATTCTCAATACGGTGGCGATTAGTTGCTTCCTGATTATGTGTATCGCGACCGCGGTGCTCGCACTTCGTGCCAAGCAACGGCCAAGGTTGGCGCAAGTACTCTTTTTAATAATCGCAGCATTGGCGGTGACGAATAAGGTCTATTCACCGCAGTACGTGCTCTGGCTGATTCCGCTGGCGGTGCTAGCTAGGCCTAGATGGCGCGATTTCATCATCTGGCAGGTAGGCGAACTAATCTACTTTGTCGCGGTGTGGTGGTTCTTGGTCGGCTATGGCAACGAACAAGCTCAAGGGCTAACGCAACAGTGGTACGCGGTGGCGGTCATCGTGCATATTGCTGCGACAGGTTTCTTTGCGGTCATGGTGATCCGCGACATTGTGCAACCAGAACATGATCCGATAAGAAATGATGGATTTGCCGAAGACGCCGATGATCCCGGTGGTGGTCCGTATGACGGTGCTGAAGACGTTTTTAAACTCAGCGGGGCGTGATCTAATTAGTCGAGTCCGAGCACCGCGTCAAATCTTGAGGTCGTAAACCGAACTTCTGCGGGAAAGACATCGCCAACCGCTGGGATAACACACCCGCGGGGCAACCAAAGCATGGAGTGATGCTGGTGTGGTGGCTCGGCAAACCAACGCTGCTTGCCGGCCCAGCTAAATGGTGAGAGAGCCCGACCGGCTGCATCAAGAACGCCGGTGCCTGCGGTCACGGCACGCTGTCTAAGTGATGCTGCCGGTGTTGGCGCAGACAAGCCGATGCCATGCGCGGTGCCGCCGGATACCACGACAAGAGTGCTGTCTTTGGGGCCGGTGCGTTGCTGGTAACCAACGTGGCTGCCATTTGGCAGTGGGTGAACGGCCAGCACGGTGCCCGAGGCGGTAAGTGCGGCCCGCTTGCCGAGCCAAAGCCGAGTGCCGATGCGGGCCCGAATGGCAAGTTCATCTGCGGTGCGGGCGACGGCCGCTAGTTCGGCATCGTCAAGGTGCGAAAGCCAAACCGTGCTGGCGGGTGCGTGTGAGCCGCTCCAGACCGCAGTCTCGGCTTGCCACAGCCCGGCCCACCGGGTGACTTCACGAACCCGGGCCGTGCCGTTTGCAACACCGTGAATGCTGACTTCATCGGCAGGTTGTGCCACTGGCAGGTGCAGTGACAAGCCAAGTACCTGGGCGTGCCCGCTAGATAGTGCGCCGCGGACCGCGGGGTCAGCGAGTAGGCGCAGCAGATCTGCTTCACCGAAACCGAATCGATGCATCGAGGTCTTGGCCTCAAGCAGTATGCGGACCGCCCCCGGACCGTCGATCAAGGCTCGCAGGGCGGCCTCACTCGCCACCGTTCGCACTATGCGCGAGGCATCGTGGCGTTGCCCGGCCATCCACCAAGCCGTCGCGGCCGCGGTGTCGCGGGGCTCGAATGGTTCCAGCACGATGACGTCACCGTAGAAACCGGCAAGGACATCACTAATTTCGAATACGGTACCGACCGCGACGGTGGCAAGACCAAGTCGGTCAGCCTCACCTGCGAGAAGTGATTGCCCAAAACCGTAGCCATTACCTTTGACCACCCCGACGATATTGGCTCCGGTAGTGCGTTTCGTAGCCTCGTTCATTGCCGACAGATGATCGCGCCACTTAGTGGCATCCACTTTGAGGGTGTAAGACATCTGCTCCCCCTTATCCGCGCCGACTTTGGTACGCGCGGTAACCCTTGGCCCAGGCACCGCGCAGGATGTAGTCCCACTCGCCAACATACTCCTGAGCAAAGCCTCCGGTGCCCAACTTGAATTGCACCAGGCCAAATAGATGGTTCTTGGGATCTAAAGTGTCGGAGATTCCGCGGAGATCAAATACCTGACAGCCGGCTCTATGGGCGTCGGTGATCATGCGCCATTGCAGTGCATTAGATGGCCGCACCTCGCGGTCGGCCGTCGTAGACGCACCGTATGAGTACCAAGCATGGGTACCAACTCGAATCATCAAGGTGGCCGCTGCGACATGACCGCCATAGTTTGCTAAATACAGTGACAGGCGGCCAGGTTCAACGTCATTGAGTTGCTGCCACATCCGTTCGAAGTAAGCCAGGCCTCTGGGAGTGAATTGGTCACGTTGCGCGGTCTCTGCATAGATGGTGTGAAATGCAGCTAGATCTGCAAAATCCCCCTGTGCTACCTCGACGCCGGCCTTCTCGGATTTGCGGATATTGCGGCGCCACAATTGGTTGAAGTCGCCGAAAATATCTCCGGTAGATCTGTTGGCGAGGTTGAGTTGGAAGACATAACGGGGTTGCACATCACCGAACCCAGATTCGTCACCCCCTTCTTGCACCCAACCCCGTGATTGCAGTCGCTCAACAACTTGCATGCCCTTGGTGGAGTGCCAGTCCGCGACAAGATCGCTGATGCGGGCAGGCGGGTTAAGTGAACCGGCAGTGCGCTCGGCAATAGCCGCCTTGATGGTGTCTGCTTGCCAACGCCGGATGGCAATAGCTGGCCCCATCTTCAACTGAAATGCTCCACGTGACTTGCAGTGCGCGAGTAATGGATCAAGCCAGTCATCCAAGGTGGCGCCAGGCAGGCTTTCGCGCAGCCAATCAATGTCGGGGCCTTCGGGTAGGTAGGCCAGGCTCCGAGCTTTCACTTTCGGTACTGATCGGTACAAGACTAGCCCGGCACCGACAAGTCGCGCCCCGTCAAACCAACCAAGGGACTCCGAGGTCCAACCAACTTTGACCGCGCCCCATTCGGGTAGTTGCAAAAATGAGACCGATGGTCTGGAGGCGATCCAGTCGCGATGTTGATTCGCGGTGATGGTGCGGACAATTAGTGACATTGATTAACCAAGGTCCAGATCGACAACTACCGGCGCGTGATCTGATGCACCCTTACCTTTGCGTTCCTCGCGATCTATGTAGGCGTCAGTTACGTGCGACGCAAATAATTCATTCGCGTAAACCAGATCGATTCGCATACCCCAACCGCGACCAAATGCTGCTTGCCGGTAATCCCAGAAGGTGTAGGGGTAGCCCTTCAGGGCGCGGGGCATTACTTCGACCAAACCAGCTGAGCGCAGCTTTGTTAAGGCCGCACGCTCGGGAGCGGTTACGTGCGTGCTGTCGGTGAACTGGTTAATATCCCAGACATCATCGTCGGTTGGTGCGACGTTGTAATCACCGATGATCGCAAGGGGGCGATCTGGTGCTGCTGACAATTCAGTCGCGGTTGTTACTTGAAGTGCGGTAAACCAATTCAGTTTGTAGTGGTAGTGGTCGTGCCCAGGCTCGCGTCCGTTCGGCACGTAGACACTCCAAATGCGAACCCCACCGCAAGTAGCTCCGATTGCTCGCGGCTCATCGACACCGTCATATTGCGGTTGGTTGACTAGCCCGCGGGTGACGTCAACTAGACCTACTCGGCTGAGCAGCGCAACGCCGTTCCAGCGGCCGGTTCCATGTGAGGCAATTTCGTAACCCAAAGCCTGGATATCCATGGTGGGGAAGGCGGCGTCGGTGCACTTGAGTTCTTGTAATGCCACCACATCAGGCTTGTTCACCGCGAGCCATTCAAGGACTCTGGGCAGACGCGCGGTCACGGAATTGACGTTCCATGTCGCTATCCGCATGGGGTAAGCCTACGGCGCATGGTCTGGTGGGCTGTGCCGGAGCAATCCGGGTGAATTTCAGGCGACTGCCATCCCGACCTCTTGGCAGGCACGTGAAAGTTGCGCGTCGCGGGTCAGTAAGACATCCGCGCCGCTGAGCAGGGCGGTGGCGAGATGCAAGGCATCAAGTGTGCCCAGGTGCGCCGCCTCGATCTGGCTGGCAACAGCAAGCACATCCGTATTGAGGTCGACAAGCATGACTCCACCTAGGGTGGAGAGCAACTGCTCATCAGCAAGCACTGTGCGACCGGTCAAAGCCTTATCTCTAATAAATGCCAGTCGAATTTCGACTCGCGCAAGTTCAGAGGTAATCAAGGTAGCGCCGTTCTCTGCGAGGCTAGCTATCAGGGCGGTGACCTCCTCGCTATCGATTTCCTCTCCAGTGCGCTTCAGGAGGACACTGGAATCGCAGTACACGATGGCTGTCACTGGGCATCTCTACCTAGTCGCAACAAATCGGAAAGCCCCAATTTCGGTGCCCGCTCAATTTGTTGCGAGTCGGGCAAGGGCCGATGGTTGCCAACAGGGGGTTTCGCGTGAGCGCGGAGCCAGGGGTTCAAGTGCTTGAGTTCTTGGTGGTCGAGATATTGCTCAACAGCGGCACGAACCAGGACCTGCTGGCTGCGACCGGTTTCGTCAGCGAGGGTCCGAAGTCGCTCGGCGAGTTCATCGGGAAGTCGAAGATTCATGGCCATAGGCACACGGTACCGTAATTGGTACCACTTACGGTACCGCTATGTTTTCCCACCTTGCTGCGCCAGCCTTAAAGTCATGGGGCAATTCCAGGTGCCCAACACTTCAACCGCAAGGCTGATTTCCGGGCCGGTGGATAGCCCCGATTTCCGGTTTCACCCGCAGCACCGATACTCTTACGAAGCCCTGCAACCCGGCGAAGTGGTTTTTTCGTTGAACCGCAGGCACGCAGAAACCCTCCTGTCACGGATCGACCGTGACCGTTTAGTCCGAAGGAGGTGGGTTGTCTATGCGTCGTTATGAAGTCATGGTCATTTTGGACCCTGATCTGGAAGAAAAGACAATTGCCCCGAGCCTTGACACGTTTTTAAATGTGGTTAAGGGCGATGGCGGCAGTGTCCAGCAGGTTGATATCTGGGGTCGGCGTCGGTTGGCCTATGAGATCAATAAGAAGACCGAAGGCATCTATGCGGTCATCAACCTAACGGCGACTCCGGCCGCGGTAGCCGAACTGGACCGCCAACTTAGCCTCAATGAAGCCGTGATGCGCACCAAAGTTATGCGCCCTGAAGACGTCAGAGAAGAAGCTAAGTAATGGCCGCCGGCGATATCACCGTGACCGTCATTGGCAACTTGACCAATGACCCGGAGCTGCGCTTCACCCCAAGTGGTGCTGCCGTTGCTTCATTCACTGTCGCCTCAAGCTCGCGTGTTCTCGACAAGACCACTAACGAATGGAAAGACGGCGAGACCGTATTCATGCGTTGCAGTGTGTGGCGCCAGTACGCGGAGAACGTTGCCGAATCACTAACCAAGGGCACTCGCGTCATAGTCTCTGGTCGGTTGAAGCAACGCTCATACGAAACCCGTGAGGGCGAAAAGCGCCAGGTCATGGAGCTCGAAGTTGAAGACGTCGGCCCGGCGCTGCGCTTCGCAACGGCCAAGGTAAATCGCGTGGCGCGTCAAGGCGGTGCACCGGGTGAAAACACCGGTGGCAACAGCGGCGGTGGCGCACCTGCAGAAGATCCGTGGGCGACCGGCGGTGCCGGTGGCACAGCTTTCGACGAGCCCCCGTTCTAATCCTTCACCAACACTCACAGACTCAATAAAAAAGGAGCGAGCCAATTATGGGACGAGACAGAGAAAAAGACACTAAGCGGCGCCCAATGCGCGCGAGCGACAAGATTCCGTTGAAGAAGGCAACGCCACTTCTAAAGCCAGATGTAAAGGTTGTTGATTACAAGGACGTCAACTTGCTTCGCAAGTTCGTTTCTGACCGCGGCAAGATCCGCGCACGTCGCGTCACTGGCCTGACCGTTCAGCAGCAGCGCGCAGTTGCAACCGCTGTCAAGAACGCTCGCGAAATGGCACTCCTGCCCTACATCCCAACTTCCCGATAGGCGAATTGATCATGAAAATTATTCTCACTGAAGAAGTTACGGGCCTTGGCGGCGCCGGCGATGTAGTAACCGTCAAAGATGGTTACGGCCGCAACTACCTGATGCCCCGTGGCTTAGCAATTAGCTGGACCAAGGGCGGCGAAAAGCAGGTCATCCAGATCAAGCGGGCCCGCAAGGTTCGCGAGATCCGTGGGCTGGACCACGCGAATGAAGTCAAGCAACAACTTGAAGCACTCACAGTTGTTCTCACCTCACGTGCTGGCGAAACGGGCCGGCTCTTCGGCTCGGTTACTACCGCTGACGTTGTCGCTGCTGTCAAGAGCTCAAGTGGTGTGGTGCTCGAGAAGCGCAAGGTCGACATCCCCAAGGCGATCAAGACGGTCGGCAAGCACAGTGCTCGGGTGCAGTTGCATCCCGATGTAGTGGCGGTTGTCACCCTCGACGTCGTCGTCGCCTAACGAACTATTGCTTCGCCCGTCCTGATAGGAGTAACAAATGTCTTTCGCAACTGCGGTCCGTACCTGTTTTCAAAAGTACGCGAACTTCGAAGGACGGGCGAAGCGCTCGGAGTTTTGGTGGTGGATGCTGTTCCAGACCCTTGTTACTGGTCTCGCGGCCATCATCGGCCTCGGGTTCTTAATCGCAGCGAGTGCGGGTAACCCAGGTCAGGCAAATGGCCCACTGTTAGTCATTGGTGTCACTTTCGTCGTCTTGGCTATCTTGTTGGCCCTGGCGCTACTGGTGCCTTCCTACGCCGTGGGCTGCCGCCGCCTGCATGACCGCGGGCAATCGGGTTGGTTGCAATTACTTGTATTGGTACCGTGCGGATCCATCGTGCTGATCGTCTTCTGGGCGCTCGGGGGTACCCCCGGTACAAATATTTATGGCGAGGCATCTCCGTGATTACGGCAAATCTTGGGGAATTTAGGCAACACTGGGTCAAAGCGTTCCGGAGGAGGGGCGTCAAACCAAGGAGAATAGATGAGTTTCGGACAATCAATCTCTACGTGTTTCAGTAAAATCGGGGTGTTTTCGGGCCGCGCTAGCCGCTCAGAATTCTGGTACTTCTACCTCTTCGTATTCCTACTCGGCATCGTAATCAACTTTTTGGCCACGTCACTGAAGCTAAATGGCGACAGCGGGTATGGTGTCTTCTCGGCCATCGTTGCCATCATTTTCTTAGTGGTGGAGTTGTCGGTAGGTAGCCGCCGGTTACATGACACCGGCAAGTCAGGTTGGCTGCAGTTGCTGCTAATTGTCCCGTGTGTGGGACTCATTATCTTGATCATCTTCTGGGCCCAGCCATCGAACCCAGGCGATAATTCGCACGGCCCAGCTCCCGCCTAGTACGGCCTTCAAAGTGAGGGGCTCGGTCATTGACCGGGCTCTTTCGCTTTGACTGGAAGAAATTCATGGATAATGCTCCTACGCTCGCCGGTATAGGGGGAGCATTACTTTGGAGGAGTTATGAGTTTCGGACAAGCGATATAAACCTGCTTCAAGAAGTATGTCACTTTCAGCGGGCGCGCTCAGCGCTCTGAGTTTTGGTGGTTCTTTCTCTTTGTTTACATCGTTGCCGCGGTCCTTTACTTCTTAGATAGTGCCCTGGGTCTACAAATGGGCGCCTCAAGTCAGGAAATAAATTTCGGCGGAACAGCTGTTCCTTTTGCGAGTTCCGGTATTGGCGTTCTGAGCCTAATCTGGGACCTTGTCACTTTGCTGCCGGGGATTTCGGTGATGGTTCGCAGGGTGCACGACTCGGATAAGTCGGGGTGGCTAGTGCTGCTCGGCTACCTTTTGTTCCTTATTTGCGGTATCGGCTTGATCTTGTTACTCGTGCTGGCTCTCCTTAAGAGCGCACCTGGTGACAATAAGTATGGCCCGGAAACTGCATAACGAATACTGAATGTGAAGGGGCCCGGTCAACTGACCGGGCCCCTTCACATTGCGCTTACGGTTAGTTACCGGAGGTGGCCCCGGTTGCAACCACGATGACCAACCAGAAAATGAAGGCCAGGACTGAAAGTCCGGCTCCGACGATGCCGAGAATGAATCCGGCCTTCGCCACACCGCCATTGGTTGCGAGGCCTTGTTTGGCTTTCTGCATGCCTAGATAGCCGAATACAATCGCGAGAACGGTGCCGATTGGGCCGAGGCAGAAGAACTGCAAGATTCCCATGACTAGCGCTGCTGTCCCCATCCCGTCTTGGGACGGCTTGTATTCAGCGGGGTTAATTGGAGGTGGGGTTAATTCCGAAATTGCAACTCACCAATCCTTTAGTGAGTAAATCGAATTCAGGTCAGGGTACGCGCAGTGCTAACTCGGACACGAGCCCATCGGCGGCGGTCTCGATCATGCGCAGCACAGTGGTGAAATCTTCCATGGTGCCGTGGTACGGGTCAGGAACATCAAGGACCGGGTCAGGTTCAGTGATGCCGCTGAGTGCGGGGTCGAATGCGCGCATCATGCGCAGCTCGACCTGGGCGCCACTTAGTTCGATGAGTGCGGCCACGTCGGCGTAGTTGTTCGTATCCATCACTAAGGCTAGATCGATGTCGGCAAACCAACTAGGGGTGATCTGACGAGCCGTGTGGTCAAGGTCGTAGCCATGCTCGGTCAAGGTGGTGATGGATTTGACGTTCGCCCCCTGGCCGATATGCCAATCCCCGGTGCCGGCGGAGTCAACGCTGATTTGGTCGGCGAGGCCAACCGCGGCGATGCGATCGCGGAGCACCGCCTCCCCGATCGGCGAACGGCAGATATTGCCTAAGCAGATAACCGTGATGCGGTAAGGGGTCGACACGGGTTGAGGGTACCTACTAAGAAATAAATGTTTTATCCACAGGCTGGGGACGGGGAAATTGTGCGGGTCGCGGGGGGGATTTGTTGGAAATAATTGGGGTATCCCCATGCCATCCCCAAGGGATGACTGGTCAATAGCAGGTAGTCCCCAATCCCTCCACACCTTCTTCCACAAGGTGGTTGGACAGCGACTGCGCGTCGCCCATACGTTACGTCAGACTCTCCTGCTAGAAAAGGTTTGCGCTTTCTAAATGGTAACTGGAACGGTATTCGGAAGGGAGGCCTAGGTGAGTGTCGTCGAGTTGCCCCTTCCTGTTGAGCACCGCGGCCAAGACCGCACCCCACCCAATGACGTTGCCGCCGAGCAGTCGGTATTAGGAGCCATGCTGCTGAGCAAGGACGCCATCGCCGACGTCGTCGAGACAGTCCGCGCAGCCGATTTCTACCGCCCCGCTCATCAGACTATTTACGGGGCAATTCTTGACTTATACAGCAAAGGTGAGCCGGCTGACGCGGTCACGATTGCTGCTGAGCTAACCAAGAACGGAGATATCGCGCGGGTTGGTGGCGCACCATATTTACACACTTTGGTTTCACTGGTGCCAACAGCAGCCAATGGTAATTACTACGCCCGTATCGTGCGCGAGCAATCGATCTTGCGCCGACTGGTTGAAGCCGGCACCCGTATCGTCAGCATGGGTTATACCGGTACCGGTGATGTTGACGAAATGGTTGACCGCGCGCAAGCTGAGGTTTACGACGTCACCGATCGGCGCATGAGTGAGGATTACAGCCCACTGCGCGACATTATGAACGACGCACTAAGTGAGATCGAAGCAATCTCAAATCGCGGCGGCGAAATGATAGGTGTGCCAACTGGGTTTGTTGATCTGGATTCACTTACCAACGGCCTGCACCCGGGCCAGTTAATCATCTTGGCGGCTCGGCCCGCTCTCGGCAAATCAACCCTTGGTCTAGATATTTGCCGTAATGCTTCCATCAAACACGGTTTGAGCAGCGTCATCTTCTCCCTGGAAATGAGCCGCAACGAAATCGTCATGCGGCTACTGTCGGCCGAAGGCCAGATCCCCTTGCACCACATGCGCTCAGGCACTATGAGTGAGAGCGACTGGGCGAAGTTAGCAAGCAAGATGGGCACCGTCAGCGAAGCCCCGTTGTTTATCGACGACTCGCCGAACATGACCTTAATGGAGATCCGTGCCAAGTGCCGCCGTCTGAAGCAGCGCCATGATCTGCGCCTCGTTGTTGTCGACTATTTGCAGCTCATGACCAGCGGCAAGCGGGTTGAAAGTCGTCAGCAAGAGGTCTCTGAGTTCTCGCGGTCACTTAAACTTCTCGCCAAAGAACTTGAAGTACCAGTGATCGCAATTAGCCAGTTGAATCGCGGTGCTGAGCAGCGTCAGGATAAGCGGCCGATGCTCGCAGATCTTCGCGAATCTGGATCCCTGGAGCAAGATGCGGACCTCGTTGTGCTACTTCATCGTGAAGACGCCTACGAACGTGAGTCACCCCGAGCCGGTGAAGCGGATTTCATCATTGCCAAGCACCGTAACGGCCCGACAGGCCTAGTCACCGTGGCGTTCCAAGGTCACTACAGTCGCTTCGTAGATATGGCGCAGATATAAGTTTTCCTAATGTAATGTTTGCCGTTATGAGTGCAGAATCACCAAATAACGCCCCAGAAGTCATCATGTTCGTGCGCCATGGTGAGAAACCTGGTGAAGGCACTGGCCCACATGGGGTTAGTGAAGATGGTAAAAGTGACAATCACTCACTTTCGGTATTGGGCTGGACCCGCGCCGGCGCGCTAGCTGGCTTTTTCGCCCATGCACCCTCTAAAGCTCATCCGAACGTAGTGAAGCCTGAACGGATTTTGGCAACGAGGCCAACACCCGATGCAAAAAGTAAGCGCGAGATTGACACCGCAACACCTACCGCCCGTCGGCTTAACATCGAGATTGAAGACGATCACACCCACGGCAATGAGAAAGACCTAGTGGCCGAAGTACTTGGCCGCCCCGAATCCACCTTGATCGTCTGGCACCACGGCACCATGGCGAAAATTGTGCGGCACTTCCCGGTTGTCAATAAGGAAGATATCCCGCATCGCTGGCCGGATGAGCGATTTGACCTAATTTGGGTTCTAGTTCGGCAACCCGGTGACGAACTGGCCTATCGCTTTGTGGTGGTGCCGCAGCTGCTGCTCGCTGACGACCTAGCGGAAGGGTGATTTTGCATAGATGAACGACGGTCAGGGCGAGATTGAATTACCGAAGACTCCGCGCACTCCCGCGGAGGAAGCCGCGGAACGTGCCAAAAAGACCAAAAAAAAGAGAGCGAAGGCACTAACACTCTCAGCAATCACGATATCGGTTTTTTTGTGTTGGCTAGGTAGTATGGTTTTCATTACGTCGCATGATTTGATGGCGGTGCAATTAGGTACCAGCAAGTTGGATATCACACTTGCACTTGCGAGTTACTCAGTTTTGCTGATCATGATCGCGATTGCAGGTGGTCGATTATGTGACATCATCGGTCGCAAAAAAATGTTCATTATCGCCGGCCTAGTATTTTCCCTGACTTCAGTGTGTGGCGTGTTAATCGAAAACGTTGGGTCTCTCCTGCTGGTTCGGGCACTAATGGGTCTATGCGCGGGGCTAATCCTGACTTCGACAGGGGGAATTTTAGTCACAACCATGCACGGCAACACCCGCCATAATGGGTGGCTACTTTGGCGTGGTGCGGGTATGTGCGGCATGGTCCTGGGCCCAGTTTTTGGTCCCCTCGTCACCAATGACGTCGAGTGGCACACGCCGTTTCTCGCAAATGCACTGCTGATGCTGGTAGCGGTGGCCCTTGGCGCCGTGGGGATGAAGGAGAGCCGAGATGAAGATAGTATCTTCAGTTTTGGGCTCTTAGCTCCTACGGTTTTGCTGGGTCTTGGAGTACTGAGCCCTTACTTAGCTCTGCTAGTTTTCAAGGAGCAGATCGAGAATTGGCCTTTGGTGGGCGCTATCGTCGTCGGTGGGATCACCTGTTTCGTTGGATACTTCGTACTCAATAGAAGATATTCCAATAAGCTGTTTGATGCCAACATTGTTACCCATAACCGTCGGATGTGGCTGACAGATATATTCGGCGCAATTCATGTAGGCGCACTTTTTGTAGTCGTTGCCACCTTCACTGTAATTCTGGATGCCGATACCAACTTGACTTCTACATGGATTGGTATCGGCATGCTGCCGCTAGTGGTTCCGCTAATTACTTTGCATTTGTCGGCGCACAGATTTAGAGAGAAGTATGGGCTTACGAGGCAAAAGGAAACAATAATTGGATGCGTGCTGCTAACACTCAGCATGATTTGGTGGTTCGCGGTATCGGTGAGAAACCCAAATTACTGGACGATACTGCCAGCCTTGATTCTCGTAGGTGCTGGCTTTGGCCTCATCCGGCTGTATGGGCACATGGGCGTCATTAAGGTTACCGGTCAAAGGTGGTCGTCCACACTTTTCGGAACTCGGACTTTCAGCAATCACCTGGGTGCGACGATAGGTGCAATAGTCATCGGCTATGTACTTGCCGCAGCCTCGATTGGCACCGACACATTAGATCCGGCGGTGGCTAGGCAAGCCGGTCTGGTCGTCAGCTTATCGATATTGGTCGTGATTGTGTCGTCAGTAGTGTTCGCTGGACTCAAAGCTGAACTACTCGGGCTCGAGGATCCACACTGGCATGCTGCTGCACCTACAGGCGCGGGCGAGGCCGCCGATGGGCCTGTGCTTTGATCTGAGCATGACCACAATTGATCGTCACAAATTATCAGCACTTTTTGAGCAGGAGCGAGTCGCACATCTAGCGCGCACTCCGCTATCCCGAGCTGCCTACGAAGGTGCTGACCACTTATTTGGCCGGGTGCCAATGACTTGGATGAACAAGTGGTCAGGTGGCTACCCGGTGTCGATGGCATCGGCGCACGGTAA